>JBGOWS010000165.1:0-5196 GCA_041478735.1 Thermodesulfovibrionia bacterium
AACCATGAACAGCAGACACGCCTCCAATGCCCAATATGGTAGAAATACCAGCTATCTTTAAAAATTCTCTTCTATCCATACTCATGATTGTTTCTCCTTCGGGGCGATATGGCAATCCCAGCAGTAAGGTTTTACCGCTGCATAATTGTGGCATTCATCACAAAACTTTGTCTTGTTTGAATGACACTTCATGCAGGTATTCTGAAGACTCATAGTAAATCTTTTCCCCTCAGCATTGATATAAACCCCGTTGCCCTCACGAACAACCCAATCCCTCCACTCATTCAACAATTTCATATGTTCACCCTTCATGAATGCCTTAGGTTCTACACACTTTCTCTCATTCTCAAGCATTTTGAGAATTTCAGGGGTGTCAATTTTCGGATCAGGTTTAGCAGCCACCTTCCCTCCAGTCATCAAGAAGGGCAATGTCACTAAACCGATAAAGATTATTAAACCGATGATTATTTTACCTGCGTTATACATCTTATTCACCCTCCATTCCCGGGAGTGGGTCACCACGAAGATCAGTTGTTCTCTTTTTCTCCCCTTTACAAACAAGGGCATTCGCAACCATCTCGTGAACACCGGTTACACCTACACCGGGAACCCAATAATCAACCGACGTAACTAGGGCTGCCCTGTCAATTGCACAGATACAGGCCAGCATGTTCACTCCGTATTTCTCTTTAACGTGCTTAACAGCATTTGCCCTCGGAAGGCCTCCTCTTAACCTATTCTCCATATTCTCTGAGGCATTCAGACCAGATCCGCTTCCGCAGCAGAAGGTCTGCTCCCTGATAGTATTCGGTGGCATTTCATAGAAATTCTTGCATACACTGTTTATGATATATCTTGGTTCCTCCAATAATCCCATACCCCTTGCGGTGTTGCAGGAGTCATGGAATGTGACGATCAGCTTATCGTTTCTGCCTGGATCAAGATTAAGTTTACCATGCTTGATTAAATCTGCAGTAAATTCACAGATATGGACTGTCTTATTGGATTTTGCATTTTCGAATTTCGTGCCTGTTATTGGAGAGGCAGGTTCTTCAAGAAAGTCTACAGGGCCAAACCATGTATTATGATACTGATGCCACACCCTCCACATATGACCACATTCGCCACCGAGTATCCATTTCACCTTCAGCCTCTTAGCTTCTTCATAGATTTTATTATGCAGTCTCTTTGCCATCTCATTAGAGGTAAAGAAACCAAAATCTCCGCCCTCGGATGCAAATGTGCTCCAGGTATAGTCAAGTCCGAGTTCATGGAAGAGCAGGAGTTCACCCATGGTGGTATATGTGCCAGGGTCTGCGAACATATCCCCAGAGGGTACAACGAAAAGAATTTCAGCTCCTTTTCTGTTAAAAGTAGGATTTACCCTGATCCCTGTTACAGTCTCTATGTCATCAACGAACATCTCAAAGGAATCTTTAATGGTATGGGGCTGGAGACCAAGATGATTTCCGGTCAGCCAGCAATTGGCGACAGGTCCGGCAATCCAGTCGATATTTAACCCAAGCAGATTAAGGAGTTCCCTTGCCAGTATGGTGATTTCAGCGGTATCAATTCCGTATGGACAGAAAAGGGAACAACGGCGGCATTCAGTGCACTGATAGGCATAGTACCATATCTCTTTTAAGACATCAATAGTAAGTTCTCTTGCTCCAGCTATCTTCCCCATAACCTTGCCTGATGTAGTGCAGTATTTTCTGTAGACTGATCTCAAAAGTTCTGCCCTGAGAACGGGCATATTTTTCGGATCTCCGCCTCCGATAAAAAAGTGGCATTTGTCTGCGCAGGCACCGCATCTTACACAAATATCGAGGAATAGGCGAAAAGAACGGTACTTACTGACCCTTTCCCTCAATCCTTCGATAAATATTTCCTGCCAGTTTTCCGGCAGTTTCCAGTCTTCATCTTTTACAGACCATTGTCTCGCATTCGGAAAGCCGACAGTCTCAAGTGATTTCTGCTTACAGGCATTAGGAAAGATGCCTGGCTTAAATACAGTAGGGGTGTCCATCCACCCCGTCTTGGGAGGTTTGTAATCTATCCTCGCAAGTTCTTCTGGTTTAGGATTTGCCATATTTACTCCTTTTCTACCGGTAATCCAGCAGCTTTCATTTTTTCTCTAAAATCATTTTCATATTCTTCATAGGTATGAACCTTTACGGGGTAATTCCATGGATTAACATGCATTGTCGCACGGTTGTTATTTGCAAGATTTCTCGTGGGACTGAGGAAGACCCCTGCCATGTGCATCAGTTTACTGAGGGGGAAGTAAGCAAATAAAGCACTGATGAGGAACAGATGGATGTAAAAGATAATCCCGATACCCGTTGGTACTACAGGGCTAAAGGTTATCAAACCCATGGTTAACTGCTTTATACCAACAACATCTGTTTTGAAGAAATAACGCATTAAAACTCCGGAAAAACCAATAGCTCCTATCAGGAAAAGAGGGAAATAATCAGCAGCGAGGGAGATGTAGCGGACCTGAGGAATGATAACCCTTCTAAGGAAAAGGAACGTTACAGCACCAAGAAATATTAAATCTGTTAAATAGAGTACTGGAGCGCCTACCTGGAAAAACCCGTCGAGTGATTCCATGATTTGTATCAGCATCGGCACAGGCTCGAAGAACAACCTCAGGTGCCTGGTAAGAATAATAAGAAAAGTCCAGTGAAAGGCCAACCCTCCTAACCAGAGCCATTTGGTAGAGCCATAGGAAAGCTTTGGTCCTTCTCTCAATTCAGCCTTTGTGTTCCTGAACAGGGAACGGAAGAGAAGTACTTCAAACGCCATTCTTATAAGAACACCAAATGCGGTGGAGGGGTTATCAATCGCATTTTGTTTGATCCAGGGAAAAGATTTTTCTTGTCCGGCGGTTGTTGGTATACGGAATGGGACAGGCACACGTCCCCACTGCACAACTCGATAGATGATACCTACGATAAATGTGAGAAATGCCGCATAGGGTACAATAACCGCAAACAAGTAATAAAGATTCGCGGCCTTCACTCCGATTAAAACTATCAAAACAAGAGCTGTGACTGTGAAGAAGGAAAATAAAAGTCCCATTTTCTTACCCCTTTATCTTTTGAGTTAATACTGTTTCTACTCCGAGATCCGATTCCTTCTCTTGGATCTCACAGACAAGATTTGCCTTCTGTAAAAGCCTGAACATCATTCTTCTGGCTTCATCTGCCTTAATTTCATAAATCCTCTCACGGCATTTCATATAGATATCAAATGAGAGAAGTGCAAGCTCATCTATTTGTTCTTCAAATAATCGCAATTCATCCGACATTTGTTTCTTCTTGATTTCGCTTCCCATTTCTTCTCTGATTGCTTGCTTTAAAAAAAAGACGAAAGAGATAGCCTTGGATGGAGAAAAATCCTGAACAGCCTTTATTTTTATAATATCGTTAAGAAATGGGAAAAGTTTCTCAGAATCAATACCATGAAGAATCTCATCGAAAAGGCCGTCTATTCCCTGTGAGATTGTATGTCCAACCGGATTTGAAAAACGATTTTTTTGCTTTTTTAAGAAATTCGAAGCATCAACTGGATAATTATCAATGATAAGGTCAAACCATTTTTTTACGATTGCAGCTTTTTTTTCTGACAAGAAAGCCTTAAGATTCATATCCAGTCTGTGCATCTCCTTCTGTCTTCAAACGATCGCTTTTTAAACAGGCTAATTTTAATTTTATGGGATTACATAAGTCAACTTGTTTTTTAAATTAATGTCTAAACTAAAATCACAAAATGAATAGCAAGAAGTAAGAATTAAAATCTTCTTACCTCTTGCTATTTCAGCAGCTTTTTAATTATACACAGCCAGTTGGTTTTGGAAGTCCAGCATATCTACAGGCCTGCTTTGCAGGACCGCCTGGGAATAGCTGATATAGATATTTAGTATTACCTTTCTCGGGTCCCATAACCTTTCCAATCTCTTTGACGAGTATTTTTATCATAGGAGCAATCTGGAATTTAATAAAGTATTCCCTAAGGAAATTGATGATGTCCCAATGCTCTTGTCCCAGTGTAACACTATCCTGAGCAGCCATTATCGGAGCCATTCCTTCCTTCCAGGTCTCCCAATCCACGAGATAACCATCCTCATCACATTCATACTGTTTTCCTTCAAACTCCAAATACGGCATTTTTTCTTCCTCCTTTTCTATTTGAATTTAATTTTTTGATAGAAGATAACTCCCATCAATCCAAACCGCTGTATAATACCACAAGATACATTTTCAATCAACAAAATATTGATTCCCCGTGAACGGACTATAAGAACTTAATACAAAGACATATCCTTGGTCAAATAAAAAAAATTAATCAATAGATAAGTTTTCTTCTTTATAAGTTATCGCCATTTTCATAATGCCATTTACCCAGGCTTTTGTGCCAAGTGCATGCAGATGGGTATACGTAGCAAGAACATTCTTATAACAGAACCCGTCCATTCCTTTTATGATCCCCTCGCCCTTTTTCATCTTAAAAACAAAAGAGACACCATCTTTTGCAGTCATGTTCAGTGCGTAAGAATAATGAAATTCATGGCCTTGGAGAATCTGGCCGGTCTTGAAATAAGGGTTGCGTGCTTCAACTTCTATAATCGTATAGCCATGCCCCTGTGGCTTCTTGCTCACTCCAATGACTGCAGGCAAAATACCTACCATAGGATATGTCTTTCCATCCCATATCAATTCTTCAGAAAGGTACATTAGTCCACCACATTCAGCATAGATCGGTAACCCTTCCTCGGCTGCCTCTCTGATAGCATGTCGTAGTTTATCATTAGCAGATAGCGCTGAAGCATGAGTTTCCGGGAATCCACCACCGATATAGAGGGCATCCAGAGAAGGCGGCAGGTTGCCGGTTAATGCACTGAATTCGATTAATCGTGCACCTGCTCTTTTTAAGGCATCTAAATTTTCCTGGTAATAAAATTGGAAGGCAGAATCACGAATGATGCCTATATTAATTAATCCCCCCACCCCCCTTCTAATTCCCCCCTTAGCAAGGGGGGATACAGAGGGGTCAAAGGGGGGTGAGGGGGGATTTTCGAACCTTGAACTAACTTCGATGGGTGGAGCCTGACGGGCAATTTGCCATAACTGCTCCACATCCAAATACCTGGCCATTACCTCGGCAGCCTTTTCTATAGCCTCTTCAGCC
>JBGOWS010000238.1:0-3828 GCA_041478735.1 Thermodesulfovibrionia bacterium
CCCCTTCGATATTTGTTAGAACTTCATTATTCCAGAATCTTAAAACTTTATATCCCTGCTCGTTAAGCCATTTGTCTCTCTCGGTATCCCTGTCTATTGAATGCTGGCCGCCATCGACTGCCCCCTCCCCCTCCCCCATCAAGGGGGAGGGGAATAGTTTATATTACCCACTCATTTTGAGAAAGAGCCTAAAAATTTACCTTGTCATTGCGAGCCCGAAGGGCGTGGCAATCTCGAATGCTTTCGGGATTGCTTCGTCGGTTTAATAACCTCCTCGCAATGACACTTCATTTAAAAGTTTATGTTATTTATTTTTGGTATTTGTAATTTGGATTTTGGATATTTCCTTTTATCCTTTTATCACTCCAATAGGCCTGAGCCTTGCAACCTTCTTTGAAATCCCTGCATTGTGAACCACATCAACAACATTTGATACATCCTTATATGCCTCAGACATCTCCTCTGCGAGGGTCTCTCTTCCAGCAGACCTGACTATAATGCCTTTATCCTCCATCTCACGCCATATTGCCCGGCCTTTTGCCCTTCTGATCGCCTGATGTCTCGACATTACCCTGCCAGCGCCATGGCATGTTGAACCAAATGTCTCCTGCATCGCCTTTTCAGTTCCGAGAAGGACAAATGATACTCTCCCCATATCCCCGGGTATTAAGACAGGCTGACCAATGGGCCTGTAAATCTCCGGTAGTTCCGGATGACCCGGTGGAAAAGCCCTCGTTGCACCCTTTCTATGGACTATGAGTTTCATCTTTCTGCCGTTAACTTCATGTTCTTCAATCTTTGCGATATTATGCGCAACATCATATATCAGGGTCATACCGAGTTCTTTTGGCGAGATATTAAATAGCCTCAAGAATGTCTCTTTAGTCCAGTGCATGATACACTGCCTGTTTGCCCAGGCATAGTTGGCTGCAGCCCTCATTGCAGCAAGATAATCCTGTGCCTCGGAACTTTCAAATGGAGCGCAGGCAAGCTCTTTATCAGGCAGTTCTATCTTATATTTACTTATAGCTCTTTCCATCACTTCAAGAAAATCAGTACACACCTGATGACCAAAACCCCTGGAGCCCGTATGTATCATCACGGTAATCTGGTCTTTAAAAAGGCCGAGACTGTTTGCAGCTTTCTCATCGTAAATCTCATCAACATACTGCACTTCAAGGAAATGGTTGCCGGAGCCCAAAGTCCCCTGCTGCGCCCTTCCCCTCTCATATGCCTTATGACTTATTAAGGATGGATCTGCTCCATCAATATAGCCTCCTGATTCTATTTTATTAAGGTCGTCAGCATCTCCAAGGCCCTGTTCTACAGCCCAGCGTGCACCCCTCAGAAGAAGGCTTCGTTCGTCTTCAGGACCAAGACGGATCTTCCCCTTCGAGCCGACCCCTGATGGTATCTCGTTATATAAAATCCCGATGAGATCTTTAATCCTCGGAATAACCTCCTCCTTTTTAAGGTTGCTTCTTAAAAGGCGGACTCCGCAGTTTATGTCGTAGCCAACACCGCCTGGTGAGACAATCCCTTTTTTTAAGTCAAAAGCAGCCACGCCTCCGATTGCAAATCCATACCCTGTATGCACATCAGGCATAGCCATTGATGATTTAACAATCCCGGGCAGAGTCGCCACATTAGCAACCTGATCTATAGCTTGAGTCTCGAGATCCTTATCGAGAAGCTCATCAACATAGATAATCCCTTTAACCCTCATTCCCGGCTTGTAATCACTGGGAATTTCTATTTTTGTCGCATCAATCCTTTTGAGTTTTTCTAACATAATGCATACCCCCCTTTTTACCACAGCGTCATTGCGAGCCCTTCGCCTTCTGTCATTCTGAGGGAGCAGAGCGAACGAAGAATCTCGCTTTTGTGCTCAGGATAAACTCTGCAAAGCAATCTTTACGAGATTCCTCTCCCGAATGCTTTCGGGATCAGAATGACAGATTCGGTTATTTTCATACTTTTGCAAGAGCCTTTATATATCAAAAACAACATCAATCTCCCACATATCGCCTGCTTCCTCTATCCTGAGCGTATGATATGTGGCCGCCTTAATCAATAGCCTTCTTTCATGTCTTTCCGGGTCAAAATCTTCACCGGAAACAGAGGCTTTAATCTTGCAAGCTGCCAAGCCGGCGGTCTGGTCAGCCCCTCCTTTCCCTTCAAAGGGGAGGGAGGGGGTTAATTCAGTAATAGTAATTTTTTTGCCTATAAAACCGTATGCATCAAAATGAAAAATTAGCTCATTCAACCACGAAACAAGAAGTCCATCAAGCGAATGACTTTCGACCGTGACATCAATAGTTTTTTTCCATTTTATTGCATCAGGGTTCGTAATGAGGCTGTACATACCTATAGAAGCATTTATAAATGCTTCATTTATGCTTTCTCCAAAAGCACTGATGCCGACATCCCCTGATATATCGAGAACTTTAAACCTGTCCATAAAAAAAGCATATCATTCAAGGAATACAGAGTCAAATAAAACATTACCCCATCAGGTGTGCAATACTAATAAGACCATAAGTAAGGGCACATTGTATGTCATTGACCCGCCCCCCCCACTCTTGCCCTCTCCCGCCGGGGGAGAGGGTAAATCCCCTCTTGAGAGGGGTGCAGGGGTGTGTTCCCCTCCCTTGACGGGAGGGGTTGGGGAGGGGGTTCAATTTTCATGTTCCTTTGTGAGCCAAGGGCTCGTGCCGATTCCTGCTTGCCCCGTTAGAAAGCTCATTTCTAACGGGGCAAGCAGGAATCGGCAGTAAATAGAAGCTCTTACTTTTTGTCATTTCTCCCGAAAGCTTTCGGGATCGGGAATTCTTATTTAAAAAGAGGAATACAGATGTTGTGGAAAAATTTATTTTTTGATAAGAATGAAATTTAGTAATCCCCTTACATCCCCCTTTAGAAAAGGGGGAATCTTGCCCCTCTTTTTTAAAGAGGGGTTTACCCTGTCAAGTAGTGAAGCTTACTCAACAGGGTGATGGGGAGATTACTAAAAATAAATTCGATGGATATCTTCGAATAATGTGTCTACTTTGTTCCTTGTTCGGGTACCTTCTTTGACTCTTCTGCTTGTCCAGGTTTTCCCTGTGTTCCCTCTTTCTTCCCTTCTCCAGAAGAAAGTTTAGAAATTGCTTCTTTGTTTATATCTATCTTATAGCTTTTCTTCAGGCTCTCGATATATGAATCGAAAACTTCCTTCTGCTTTTCTGATGAAAGATGTTGCGAGATGAGACTCTTTACTTTTTCAAACTCGACAACTTTACCTAACTTTTTACCCGTCACCTTAATAATCTGGTATCCAAACTTTGTCTTTAAGGGCTCGCTTATTTCGCCTGTTTTCAGCCTGACCGCCACTGCCTCAAGCTCGGGGGTCATCTGGCCTTTCGAGAGAAATCCAAGATCTCCACCGCTTTTTGCTGACCCGGGGTCAATCGAGCTCTTCATTGCAAGCTTTGCAAAGTCTTCCCCTTTCTTCAGCCTTTCTAATATATTTTTGGCTTCTTCTTCTGTCTTAACAAGTATAAGGCTTACCCTGATTTGGCTAAAAGGAGAAAAAACTTCTTTGTGTGTATCATAATAATTTTTTACTTCCTGTTCTGTAACTTTTGTTTTTGACTCTACCTCTTTTTCAAGGAGTTGCCCTATAAGTGAGATTTTTTTAAATTCTTCGAGCTTTTTCAGGTATTCAGCATCCTTATCAAGACCTTTTTTTAACGCCTCCTGATATAGAAGCTCTTTCTTGATGAGTTCCTCGAGAAACCTCTCCTTCCCGCCGTTTTCTTCAAAAATCTTTTGTGCAAAATCAGGCAG
>JBGOWS010000230.1:0-3955 GCA_041478735.1 Thermodesulfovibrionia bacterium
ATAATATCAAAGTTAGTATCCTTAATATATTTAACGACTTTGTTCCTGTTTGCCCAAAGTTTTTTAATTAGTTCAGGATTGCCTTCTATTAATTCTAGTGCAGCTATAGACGCTGCAATTACACATGAGGGCAGGGCTGTAGAAAAAATAAAGCTTCTGGCAGTATTCAATATCCATTCAATAACATCCCTGCTGCCTGCAACGAATGCACCAAATGAACCAAAGGCCTTTGAAAATGTGCCTACCTGGATGATCCAGGGTTCGGGTTTTATATTAAAATGTGAGAGGGTGCCCTTGCCATTACCAAGGACACCTGTGCCGTGTGCGTCATCTATATAGAGTATTGCATTGTTTTTCTTGCATATATCGCAAATTTCACTTAAGGGAGCGATGTCCCCATCCATGCTGAATACCGTGTCTGTTATAACAATCTTGCTCTTTGCATCTTCTTTTCTTATCAGATCATCGAGATGCGATACATCTTTATGCCTGTATATCAATGTCTTTGTCTTGCTCAGCCGACATCCATCTATGATGCTTGCATGGTTGAGTTCATCGCTGAATATTACATCACCTGTATCTGTAATGGCAGGTATGATTCCCGTGTTTGCTGAATACCCTGAGTTAAAGACAAGAGCAAATTCTGTGCCTTTAAATTTTGCAATCTTATCCTCGAGTTCTTTATGCAAGTTGCTTCCTCCGCTGAGGAGCCTGGAAGCAGCAGAGCCATAACCATAATCATCCAGGGCTTTTTTTGCTGTATCAATCAAATAAGGATGGTTTGCAAGGCCGAGATAATCATTAGTTGAGAAGTTTATATATTCCCTGCTGCCAAATTTTACCTTTGGTCCCTGTGGAGATGCTCTGTCTTTTATATTCCTGAAAAGACTCTTTTCTCTTAATATTTTGAGTTTCTCAGAAAACATAAGCGTATTGTAACACAATAATCCGGCAGGTATTTGAGGTTAAAATTTAAAATTTTAGAACCCGTTTTTTAATTGCAAAAAATCTCTTGACAATTTTTTTTGCCCTGTGGTATGCTGTTTGCGTTTTTCTAAACTACCTTTTGGAAGGTGCAAAATGCTAGATATAAGTCCTTTATGGTTTTTTGTCATGGCTGTGAATTTCTTTGTGCTGCTTTTTGTTTTAAATGCCATTCTCTTTAAACCCATACTCAAGATTTTCAAGGAGAGAGAAGATACAGTAAAAAGCTCTCTTGATGCTGCCAGGGATATGGGTACTAAAAGGGGAGAAGGTATCGCCAGGCTGAATCGGGAATTTGTAGAAGCCAGAAACAAAGCAAAAGATATATTCGAAGCACTCAAGACCGAAGGCCTGCAAAAGCATAAAGAGATCCATTCAGCAGTTGATGCCGAGGCATCTGAAATGCTTAATAAGGCTAAGGCAGAGATCAGGGCCGAAGCTGAAAAGGCGAGGAAGGCATTGAGGTCTGATGTTGATAAGTTCTCGGATGAAATCGTAAGAAAGCTGATGAAGGTATAAAGATATGAAGAAAATGAGTCAGAAATCAAAAGCCAGAAGTCAAAAGTTGCATTTTTATATTGTTACATTTTTAATCTTTAATTTTGTATTTCTTGGTGTTGCTTTTGGAAGCGGTGGTGGAGAAGGGGGAGCCCAGGTTCCAATATGGAAGGATTATATGTGGAAGATCATTAATTTTGGAATTCTGGTCTTTATCCTCATTAAATTTGTTAAAAAACCCTTTCAGTCTTTACTGAAGCAGAGAACCGAAATGATAGAAAAAACCCTTAAAGAAGCCCGTGATGCAAAGGAACTTGCACAGAAAGCACTGCAGGAAGTCGAGGACCAGTTTAAAACAAAGGATAAAGAGATAGAAGAGATTCTTTCTGCATCGAAGCGCTCCGGGCAAGTGGAACGGGAAAGGATTTTAGAAGAGAGCAACAGGCTTAAAGAGAGAATATTTGAACAGGCAAAAGTAAATATGGAATATGAGCTTAAACATGCAAAAGAGGCGATTAAAGCCGAGGCTGTTGAGTTAGCCATGGAGCTTGCAGAGAAGAAACTTAAGGAAAAGTTAACAAAGTATGAGCAGGAAAGGCTGCTTGAAGAATCCCTTACGAAGATAGGAGGCAAAGGTTGAAACAGATAAGGGAAGCAAAAAGATATGCAAATGCATTACTCAGAAAAGTTGGTATCGAAAATGCGCCTCAGGTTATTGCTGAATTAGATGCAGTGAATAATCTTATGATTAAAAGTAAAGAGTTCAAGAGTCTCCTTGTCAGCCCTCAGTTTACATCGGATGAGAGAAAAAATGTTATAAGGGGGATTTCTGACAAGATCAAGCTCTCTGAAGAAACAGTAAAATTTATTAACCACCTTTCAGAATTAAGGACCATTCTATGCCTTCCAGATATTATCAGGATAGCTACTAATCTCTATTTTGAAAAGAAAAAGAAGGCTAAGGCGATTGTTATGACTCCGATTGAGATAAGCAAGGATTATGAAAATACCATTAAGTCATCCCTGAAGAAAGTGACAGAGAGGGATGTTGACATAGAGTATGTGATAGACCCATCCTTACTTGGTGGGTTACTCATCAAGGTGGGGAGTACTATGTATGATACAAGTATAAAAGGCCAGTTAAGGCTTTTGAGAGATGAACTTATAAAGGGGTGAAATTATGTCAATTAAGGTAGGCGAAATTAAGACGGAAGAGATAAGTGAACTGTTAAAGAAACAGATAACCGATTTTGAGAAAAAGGTTGATGTCAGCGAGATAGGCAGTGTCACATATGTTGGCGATGGTGTTGCAAAGGTTTATGGCCTTGACAATTGTATGAATTTGGAAATGCTTGAGTTTCCAAATGGTATCTTTGGTATGGCACTAAACCTCGAGGAAGATTTAGTAGGTGCTGTTCTCTTTGGTGAAGATAAGCTTGTTAAGGAAGGCGATATTGTAAAGCGTACAGGCAGGGTTATGGAGGTACCGGTTGGTGAGGCTATGATAGGAAGGGTAGTGAATGCAATAGGACAGCCAATAGACGGAAAGGGTCCCATAGCTACTAAAGAAACGAGAAAGGTGGAGGTTGTAGCACCGGGTATCATAAGGAGGCAGCCTGTTACCCAGCCCCTCCAGACTGGTATTAAGGCGATAGACGCTATGGTTCCCATTGGAAGGGGACAGAGGGAGCTTGTCATAGGTGACCGGCAGATAGGAAAGACAGCTATCCTGGTCGACACGATAATTAATCAAAAAGGTGGAGATGTTATCTGCATTTATGTGGCAGTTGGTCAGAGAAGACCGGCTGTTGTTAATACTGTTCAGAAACTTGAAGAAATGGGTGCAATGGAACACACAATCGTTGTCGTTGCAACAGCAAGTGAACCTGCGCCAATGCAATATATAGCCCCTTATGTTGGGTGTTCTATGGGTGAGTATTTCAGGGACACAGGTAGGCATGCCTTTATCGCTTATGACGACCTTACCAAACAGGCACAGTCATACAGGCAGCTTTCCCTGATCCTGAGACGTCCTCCTTCACGTGAGGCATATCCCGGTGACGTTTTCTACCTCCATTCAAGGCTTCTCGAAAGAGCGGCAAAAATGAGTGACGCAATGGGCGCCGGTTCACTTACGGCAATACCTGTCATCGAGACCCAGGCTGGAGATGTCTCCGGATATATTCCCACAAATGTTATCTCAATTACCGATGGTCAGATATATGTTGAGCCGGAGCTATTCTATGCCGGTGTAAGACCTGCTGTTAATGCCGGTCTTTCTGTTAGCCGTGTTGGAGGCGCAGCCCAGATAAAAGCTATGAAACAGGTTGCCGGAATGCTCAGGCTTGACCTTGCACAATACAGGGAACTCGCAGCATTTGCACAATTCGCCTCTGACCTTGACAAGGCAACCCTCGCGCAGATCGAGAGGGGTAAAAGAATGATTGAGCTCCTGAAGCAGGACCAATTTGTG
>JBGOWS010000202.1:0-4375 GCA_041478735.1 Thermodesulfovibrionia bacterium
CTGAGCTTGTCGAAGAATTACGGCAAATCAAACAATTAGAGCACCCTTCGACAGGCTCAGGGTGACAAATTAGGACTTTTGCAAGAGGTTCGTAAACAGTTAGAAAGTTTAGACTAAGCTTTTACTCTGCCAAAACGCATTAATTTTTCTATGCCTTTATAAACGATCGCCTTTTTTTCTAACGGGGGTAAAGGAAGAAGAAAAAGAAAGCGGGGAATGCCCCGCTTTCTTGAAAATCTTTATTTTTCCGAAACTTAGTACATGCCGCCCATTCCGCCGCCGCCTGGCATTGCAGGCATCTCAGGTTTCTCCTCAGGAATATCTGTAACCATCACAGCAGTCATCAACATCAGTGATGCAACCGATGCCGCATTCTGTAATGCGTATCTTGTTACCTTTGTAGGGTCAATAATCCCTGCCTTTATCATATCCACATACTCTTCATTATTTGCATCAAAGCCGTAGTTAACCTCTTTGGCATGTTTTACCTTTTCTACTATCACTGAACCCTCAAGTCCGGTATTGTTAACTATCTGTCTGATTGGCTCTTCAAGTGCCCTTTTTGTTATTTCAACACCTATCTGCTGGTCACCCTCGAGTTTGAGATTCTTGAGTGCAGGGAGGCATCTGAGAAATGCAACGCCTCCTCCAGGGACGATACCCTCCTCAACAGCAGCCCTTGTTGCATTGAGGGCATCTTCAACCCTTGCCTTTCTCTCCTTCATCTCTGTCTCTGTTGCTGCACCAACATTAATTACCGCTACACCGCCAACAAGCTTTGCAAGCCTTTCCTGGAGTTTCTCCTTGTCATAGTCGGATGTTGTCTCTTCTACCTGTGTCTTAATCTGTTTAACCCTTCCCTGAATCTTTGCCGGGTCTCCTGCACCTTCAACAATAGTTGTATTTTCTTTATCTATGTTGATTTTCTTGGCCCTTCCAAGGTCGCTAATCTTTATGTTTTCAAGTTTTATACCGAGATCTTCTGATATCATAGTGCCGCCTGTAAGGACAGCGAGGTCCTCGAGCATTGCCTTGCGCCTGTCGCCAAAACCCGGTGCCTTAACAGCAGACACCTGAAGTGTTCCACGGAGCTTATTCACAACAAGTGTTGCGAGGGCCTCACCCTCTACCTCTTCTGCTACAATTAATAAGGGTTTTCCCATCTTCGCAATCTGCTCGAGTATTGGGAGCAGATCCTTCATGCTCGAAATCTTTTTCTCATGGATAAGAATGAACGCGTCTTCGAGGATACATTCCATCCTTTCAGGGTCAGTGATAAAATATGGTGATATATATCCCCTGTCAAACTGCATTCCCTCAACAACATCGAGTGTTGTTGCCATGCTCTTTGCCTCTTCAACTGTAATTACACCGTCTTTACCTACCTTATCCATAGCTTCTGCAATCAACTCTCCAACGGATGGGTCGTTATTTGCAGAGATCGTGCCAACCTGTGCTATCTCTTTTTTATCCTGGACAGGTTTGCTGAGTTTCTTAAGTTCTTCAACAACTACTTCTACTGCTTTTTCGATTCCCCTCTTAATGTCCATTGGGTTTGCACCTGCAACGACATTCTTAATCCCCTCTCTATAAATAGCATGTGCGAGGACAGTAGCCGTGGTTGTCCCATCACCTGCTACATCAGATGTCTTTGACGCAACTTCCTTGACAAGTTGAGCGCCCATGTTCTCCCATGGGTCCTTGAGTTCTATTTCTTTTGCAACGGTAACACCATCCTTTGTTATCGTAGGCGCACCATATTTCTTGTCAAGTACAGCGTTCCTCCCTTTTGGACCTAACGTCGCCTTTACTGCATCGGTCAGCAGAGCTACTCCTTTGAGTATAGCGCTTCTTGCTACATCGTCAAAAATAAGCTGTTTAGCCATTTATTAACCTCCTTGTTGTATTTTTTAAATTTTTAGACTTCAACAATTCCTAAGATATCTTCTTCTCTGATAATAAGGTACTCTTCGTCGTCAATCCTGATCTTTGAACCCGAATACTTATCGAAAAGTATCGTATCCCCTACCTTAACGTCCATGGGCTGTCGTTTACCGTCGTCCGTAACCCTACCCGGGCCTACCGCTATTACCGTGCCCTTCTGAGGTTTTTCCTTAGCAGCATCGGGAATGAAAAGACCCCCTGCTGTTTTCTCCTCCTCTGAGGAATACCTGACTAACACCCTGTCTCTAAGTGGTTTAAACTTCATGACACATCTCTCCTTTCTTTAAATTTATTTGATTTTGTTAGCACTCAACGAGAGTGAGTGCTAATATAATATGAATGCGGGGTAGAAGGCAAGGATTTTTTTAGGCTAAAAACACGTAAAATTTCTAAATAACTTCAATTTTTGATAAAAATCATTTATTTTCTGATTCTTTCTTAATGCTATAAGAGTTTCTTTTTGTTCGTTATAAAGTTTTCGATAGCCTCTCTAAAAAAATCTCCTTGAGCCTGCACTTCTTGAGGTATTCTGTTCTTATAAAGCTTCAACCCTTCTTTTATTTCTGCAGCAAAGTTAGAATAAAAACTATTATTCCTGATTGATTCTTCAGCCTTCGCAGAGTTATAAAGGTATATGTCTGACATTATCGTTCTCGCAAGCCTTTTAGCCCTCTCGATTTTATCTTCAACGGGGGGCTTTACTGTTATTCCCTCAGGTTTTACCTGTGGTTCTGCCTTTTGTTCTTGTTTTTCCGTTACTGGTTCTTCAGGCAGTTTCTCGCCCTTCTCTTCTCTTTCTTCAGGTTTTATGCCTTTTATTGTGTTAATCTTTTCCATAAGGAGTTCCGATATTTGGTGCTCCTCGATATAATCATCAGCATCATAAAGGGATGTGGGTTCTCTTTTGTATCTTTTCTGATCGTATACCGAACTTACAAGTATAAGCTTCATCTCCTTTGTCTCGGCTCTTAACTTCATCCTTTTGCATACCTCAAAGCCATAAATCTTTGGAAGTGCAACTTCGATTATTATAAGGAAAGGAAGTTCCTTAATCGCCTTGACCATCGCCTCAATCCCGTCATGGGCTGTAATTGTCTGGTAACCATTCTTAGTCAACAGTGCAGTTACTTCATTGCCAATAGCAGGCTTAGAATGTGCTATAAGGATTTTGTTATTGTCTATCGCCCTTTTGGACAAGGCTGCGGGTTTTTTTACAAGAAGGAAAGTGCTACATTTTGGGCATTTAAACCTTGAACCTTCCATCGTGAGTTTTCCTTCATCAACCTTAAGTCTTATTTTACATCTCGGGCATATTACAACCACTGTTTAGTCCTCCTTGGCAACCAGAGTTTTATCGTTATAAGACCTGCGAGGAATCCTCCTATATGGGCAAACCATGCAATTCCACCCTTTCCGCTAAGCCCTGTGCTTATTAAGCCATTGACGAATTGTATAATAGCCCAAAACCCGATAACTATCAAGGCCGGAATCTTTACAGTTGTTATAAAAAAACCCAAAAACACGATCGAGTAGACAGTTGCCCTTGGGAAAAGCAGTAAATATGCCCCTAAAATACCCGAAACAGCACCACTCGCACCTATCATGGGTATGAGTGAATATGGCTCTGTGATTGCATAGGAATATGCAGAGACAACTCCGCAAAAGAGATAAAAAACAGAAAACCGCAAGTGGCCTAATCTGTCTTCTATATTGTTACCGAATATCCATAGATAGAGCATATTGCCTGCAAGATGGAAAAGGCCTCCATGCATAAACATTGCAGAAAATATAGTAAGCACAGGATTTATTGGCTGATCCGTCTCGAAGGTTAGAACATTATGAGGGATCGCACCGTATTTAAATACTGAACTCTCGAGTCCGCCTTCAGATAAAACCTGCGAGAAAAATATCAGTATGTTTAATGCGATAATCCCTATTGTAACGAAAGGGAATGTATGTGTAGGATTATCGTCTTTGTAGGGGATCAACTTTTTCTACCTAACATACTAACATAGCATTTTTCGACAAACTCATGCTGAAATACCTTCCAGCCCGCTTTCTACAATAAATATGTGTTACCCCGCATCTTGCATTTGCCTTCTAAAGACCGCTAACAAGAAACATAGCAAATTATACGGCAAAGGTGCTTTGGTGTCAAAGTTTATTAACATGACATATATTCCATTTATTACAATAGCCTTTATTAGTATGGCAAATTGCCCTAATATACCCTTATCTTTTTTTCCTTCAAGATTTTTTACACACAGATAAGGTAATTCTTACCAGCAATTCTCGGTGAAAAGGGGCAGCTTATGGATAGAGGGTTTCCACGGGTGGGGTAAAATATTTTTCGTAAAGTTTGGGGATTGAAGAGTTCACAAGAGGGTTAAAGGAGAAGATGAAGCCCCAAAAAGTGTTGCATTTTTGCAAC
>JBGOWS010000151.1:0-5471 GCA_041478735.1 Thermodesulfovibrionia bacterium
ATAAAACTGATATTGAGAGGCATGGGGATTGTGGCAGGCCGTGCAGCCTTTATCCTTTATCGGTGCATGTAAGCTGCTTACTTTCAGTACACCTTCCTTCTTTTTATGGCAGCTGATGCACAGCTCGTTTCTGGACATAAGGGTAATTTTTGAATAATCTGTCGCATGAGGGCTGTGACAGCTCCGACATTTGCCTTCGTCAACAGGACGATGCCTGTAAGTCTCCCTGAATCCGCTCTCCTCTTTTTTGTGACATGTATAACAAAGCTTGCCATCCTGCGCAACAACATCGAGAGGATTGGGATCAGTCACCGCCTTATGACATGAGGCACACTGTCCCGCAATTACAGGAGAATGAACTGATTCCCTGAGCAATTTATCATTCGTTGAGCTGTGAGCGGTGTGACACCCTGTACATTTACCCTTCTGAACAGGATAGTCTTTATGTGCCTTTCTAAAACTGTTAGCTGTAAAGCTATGACATGACTGGCAGAGTTCTACTTCCTCTTTTATGAGATTATCCTTATATTGTGAGCCGTGTGGTGCATGACATATAAGACAACCATCGGCAAGAGGTTTATGGCGTTTGGCACGCGTGAAAGGGGCCTGTTTGTGACAGGTAAAGCACTGTTCATTACCCGTCTTTTTCTGAAGAAACTTATTTTCTGAGGCATGAGGATTGTGGCAGGGAACACACTTCCCCTGCTTCAGCGCAGTATGCACAAAAGCCATCCTATCCATATTTTGAGACATCTGCTTATGGCAGGTATAACAGAGCTTTCTTTCCTCCCTTTCCTTCAGAGTCAATATGGCAATCTTCCCATGGCGGAGGTGACATGCCTCACAGTCACGCTTGCTCATAGGTGAATGGATATCTTTCTTCTGGAACTCATTCAATTTCTCTTTGTGGCAATCCATGCAAGGCTTCGCCTCAAACCCTCTTCTCACCCTTTCTCCCGGGGCGCAAGTAGAGATAAGACTGATAATAAAAAGCATGAAGACAAGGTTAAAAATATTGTTTCTTTTAATCATTCTAACGCGCCTCTTCACCCTCCCCTTCATCCCCTCCCGTCAAGGGAGGGGAACACACCCCTACACCCCTCTCAAGAGGGGAAATTTTCCTCTCCCCTTGCGGGTTAATTCTTTCGGAGTATCTCACAAAAAGACGAGGGGAAATAAAAGAAAGTCTTTCATCCCCTTGTGAGAGAGTCACCCCCGTCAGTCCCCTCTCCCCTTGTGGGAGAGGGTTAGGGTGAGGGGTATACTTAATTTTGACATTCACTATAATCTACCGGGTTTTCGAATTCGCTAAATTATCACTTAACAATTATCCTCTGTCAAGAAAAAAATTACCTTTGCAATTTTTCTTCGAGCGCCCGGATTTCCTTGTCATAGATTTTTATCTGCGCATCTGCTTTCAATTGATTTACATATTTGTCTAACATGGTGTTGATCTGCTCATTAAAGTAGGCACTGTAAACAGCATCTTTAACTTCATTAAATACTTTGACGCCTTCTTCGGTTTTTCCCTCCAGCCTGACTATTCTATAAAGGGAGTCAATCTTGATTATCGGGCTTATGTCTCCCGGCTTAAGGGTATCCATAATATCCCTCAAAGGCTCAGGTAAATCTACTTTGGTAACCCATCCAACATCCCCACCTTTTGGACCTGCAGAATCAGCAGACTTTCTCTTTGCTAACCATGAAAAATCTGCGCCATTTTGAAGATTGCTCAATATATCCTGGGCCTCATCCATGGTCTTTACTGTAATCTGCTGGATTCTATAAGTGGCAGGCTTGATAAAACTCTTTTGATGTTTCGAATAGTAGTCTTCTAATGTCTTATCTGAGATCATAACCCTGGGTATTATTATTCTTTTAATAAATGTATTTTTGAGAAGCTGATTTTCATAACGATATAACATCTTCTTTAAATCCGGGTTATTTTCGTAATGGCGGCTGAGTGCCTCATGGTCTACTATCTTACGGTCTATCCAGCTATTAAGGATATCTTCGCTTGATTTCCGGTTATACGGTGTAGCCATAGCTACAAAATCCCCAACTTTTAATATCGTACCATTTACCTCAGCCAGGGGCCTTTTATCCTTTGACCACTTTTCTATCTCCTCGCTTTCTCTATCCAGCTTAATAGAAGAAAGAACCTCTCGAGCAATCTTTATAGTTGCCTGTTCACGAAGGTACTCTATATATTTATCACTGCGCTCTTTTTCCTTCTGTTTCCTTATAGCCCTTTCTATATTTCCTTTAACTCTTTCGAGTTCCTCATCAGGCGCCTCTTTCCTGCCAATTAATTTTACTATGTAATATTTGTTCATAGCCTTTATAACATCGCTGAATTCTTCAGGTTTTAAACTGGTAACAGCTTCCTCTATAAAAGGTGGCACAGAATTTCGATTAAGAACAATTTCGCCTCCGTCTTTCTTTGAGGTATGTGTAGAATATTTCTGCGTGAGCTCTCTGAAATTGCCCTCTCTCTTCAGCAGCTCTAATATTTCGTTGGCTTCTTCCTCTGATTTTACCTCTATAATACCTAGTGTAAACCGCTCATAATTCTTCTTGTAATAGTTTATAATATCTTTTTCTTCTACCGAAACTTTCTGAACAATCTCCTCATCATGGAGTCTCACAACAGACTCCCTCAGGATATATGCCTGGATAGCCTGTTGCACATCAGTATACTGGTCCATACCCATACGGCGGGCTTCGTCGATAATCAATTTGTCATCTATAAGCTTTTGTATATATTGTGATAAATTCAGGGCGCCTGCAGAGGAGAGATCCTCCTTACGATGAGTTATATTTAATGAATATTTCAGATCTTCTTCAGTGATTGGCTCGCCATCTACAACTGCTAATATATTTTCCTTTTGCAAAAGAGATGCACAACCTCCCAACAAAGTAAGCAGTAAGCAGTAAACAGTAAGCAGTAAAATCTTTAATTTTCTTGGGGTTATTTGTTTCATTGTGTTCTTTGAGTTTATTGAGTTCATTGAGTTTATCGGGTTTCTTGGGTTCATTGTGTTTCTTGAGTTACTCGGGTTTTTTGAGTTATAACACAAAAAACTGTGTAAACTCAAGAAACCGTGTAAACTGATTAAAAGTCAGTGCCATTTTGTTTTGCCCATTTCCTTTACTAATTTTGATACTGCCTTATAGGCTACGTTTTCTGCTGACCCTATCTTTCCCCAGTCGAGTAAAATTATACCGTCATCACCATTGAGCTGGTAGCTATCATACCATAAGATTCTGTCTTTTCGTGCATCTAACAGCCTGGCGCTGATAGCTGCCTCAGGTGGTGCAGTGCCAGCCCCTTCATTATAAAGCTCAACAGTTCCCACTAAAATACCATCTATCCCCAAAGACCCTGACAGAGCGTCCATACTCTTCAGGTTCAGTTCTCCTTTATCCCTAACCCTAAAATTCACTATCAAACGTCTGACATCACCATATTCAACTGGTACAAATTTTCGACTCTTAAATAGTTCTGCTATAAACATATAAGTGGTTATTTTACCTGCATCTCTAACTTTGCTATTGTTTTGAAATGGCATAACTGCAATTTTATAGGTAGATTCTATCTCTTTGTCAGGTGGTATAGTGCTGAATAAGGCTAGTAATTTATCTATAGCCTTAAGGATAAGTCTGTCTAAGCTTTTTACCGTACCAAGTCCCAGGAGCGTGGTAAAATCATCTCCTGTAGCAGAGACATGATCCGCCCATAGAATAATGCCATCTGAAGAATCAACCAGACGTGCTGAAAGCCCGACTTGTGGATTCTCTCCATTAGAAAATGAATTAATAGACCCAACTAAAATGGCCTCTACCTCTTCTTCTTCTCTTATTTTCCTGGCCATATCTGTCGAGATGTAACCTGTGCATCTGATTCTTTCCTTAAGCAAAAATCTATTTAGGCTAGCATCATCCAGCACCTCTAATCCTTTCGCTTCCAATCGGTTTTTCAACACAGTCATAACAGATTTCAAGGCATCTTTATCTTCGCTTAAATTCTCAAAAGGGAACAGGGCTATTTTTGCTTTAAAGTCCTTTTGGGCAGCATAACAAGGACTAACAGCGAAGACTAAAAGGCAAAGAACAAAAAGCAAAAAGTTCATTGGGTTTCTTGAGTTCATTGAGTTTCTTGGATCTATTTTCTTTTTTTATGGTTCTTCAGACTTTATTATGGATACATATCCAGTTTAAACTTGTGACCGCACATGTTCATCTGTCATTCCTGCGGAAGCAGGAATCCAGTCCTTTTCAGAAAGAACTTCATACAAATCATCCCACTCAGGATTATGTTTCTCAATAAGTTTCAGCTTCCACTTACGCTTCCATTTCTTTATTTGTTTTTCTCTATTAATAGCTGTCTCTGCGGTTTCATGCATCTCATACCATTACCATACTAGCCATACCAGACGGTGAACACTATATTTCTTTGTAAAACCATTAACAATATTATTCTTGTGTTCATAAACGCGCTTGATTAAGTCTGAAGTCACTCCTGTATATAAAGTTCCGTTCTGTTTATTACAGAGTATATAAACAAAAAAGTTTTTCATCTACATCTTTTCTGGATTCCCGCTTTCGCGGGAATGACACGTACTTAATTTTTAACACAAGAGCCGGAAGAACCAAGTCTTCAAACCTTTCAATTTTCATAACCCAATAAACTGTGTAAACTCAAGAAACTTTTAATATTTATAAAGCGTCTGGAGGGCCTCTCTTACTACTTTTAACATGGTCTCGCTCATGGTTTCAGAACGGGCGCCAAAATGTCTGGCCCAGAAACCAGCCCCTCCTCGTGTCTTTGTGACGGACCAGATGATACTTCCAGAGCCTGTATCTGCCATCATCATGGTAATAGCCACTTCCGGGGCAGAAATGTTTCCTTCTCTGATTTCTCCAAATTTATTAACCGCGCCCAGAATAACCGCCTGAACCTTTAACGCCTTACCTATGGCCTTTATCTGCTCTGCACTTGGAGATTGGCTTTGTTTGAGCCTCAGGTTTTCAATAGCAGCTATCGCATCTCCGGGACACGCTACATCAACAAGTCCCGAGGCCAAAAGTTCACTGATTACTACCTGTCTTATTGCGTCTGCCGCAAATTTTTCATTAGTCAGATTATCCAGAGGCAATACCGCCACCCTTTTAATGAAACTGAAATCTATATCCTGGTTGATATAAAAAGCAGGGGTTCCCTTACCTCCACAGCCGGAAACAATAAACATTGTTAAGAGTATCCATGCCAACATGTGTTTTTTCAGCAAATTCATCTCATTACTACCTCAGTTCTATTAGTCTTATTAGTCTCATTTGTCTAATTAGTGTCTGTCCATAAAGTCCGTATTTGTCATTGTCCGGCTTGACCGGACAATCCAGAAGTC
Source organism: Thermodesulfovibrionia bacterium (assembly GCA_041478735.1). Lineage (GTDB taxonomy): Bacteria > Nitrospirota > Thermodesulfovibrionia > Thermodesulfovibrionales > SM23-35 > JBGOWS01. The sequence goes on from JBGOWS010000151.1 coordinate 5,409, forward strand.
TTTGAAAACACTGGATTCCCCGATCAAGTCGGGGAATGACGGATAACTTAATTCTTAGTTTAT
>JBGOWS010000256.1:0-3463 GCA_041478735.1 Thermodesulfovibrionia bacterium
AAAAGTATTTCTTTTTCTTGATGAAGTTGTGTATCAAAAGGACTTTGAAATTCAGTTGAAAAATGTGTATGACAGTCAGAATGCAAAGATTTATGCCTCTTCCTCCAGCAGCTCGATACTGAAAAGCAGAAAGTCCTATCTCACGGGCAGGAATGTCATTCTTGAAGTCCTGCCTCTTGACTTCAGGGAATATCTCCGCTTCAAGAAGATTACAATCAGTAAATCTGACGCACATCTCGTTGATAGATATTTCGAAGACTTCCTGCGGGATGGAGGTATCCCAGAATATATATTGAGAAGTGATGTTGAATATCTCAAGGAACTGGTAGACGATATTATTTATAAAGATATCGCAGCAGTATATGGGATAAAAAACCCGCAAATTCTCAAAGAATTCTTTCTCCTTTTAATGGAACATTCGGGGAAGACCGCAAGCATAAACAAGATGGCAAAAATATTAAAAATATCTCCGGATACCGCAAAACGTTATTTTGAAATGTTCAGTGATACCTATCTTGTCTATCCTGTTGTGCGATGCGGGAAAACCAATGAAAGGCTTCTATCACCAAAAAAAGTTTATGCTGCAGATATTGGAATCCGGACTTTTTTCACCGGGTTCAGGGATAAGGGGAGCCTTTTTGAAAACTACGTTTATCTGAAAATAAGGCATATGAAGCCCTGCTATGTATATGATGAAAAGACAGAAATCAATTTTTTAACGGAAAAGAAAGAGCTTGTTGAAGTTAAATACAATAGCGAGATGACCGTGAAACAGAAAATACTTTTTGATCGAATAAAATCAGCAAAAAAACTGGTAATAAGAAATATCTCGGAACTGGAAAAGTACTTGCCTGTCAATGAAATATAATAGATAGGCAACAATAAATATACTTAAGAAGTTCATGCCTGATTAAAAAAGAGCTTTATGCTTAAACGTCTCTTTGAGATTTTATTATCTTCTATCGGTCTCATTGGCTCTTCACCTTTATGTATACTGTTTTCTTTAGCGATTAAGTTTGAAGACGGGGGACCTGTATTTTACCGCCAGGAGCGAGTTGGAAAGGATGGTAGAATCTTTAAAGCACAATAGTGGTATTTTTTAAAACAGATAAAGTAAAACACTTTTCTGTCTGATATAATAAAATTATTAAGGCTGACAGGGTCATTGATTAGTTGATTTATGGAGGTTAAGGTATGGCTATAACTGAAGAGATTATCAAAAAGATTGCAGGTGATACTGGCATTAGTATCAATGAACTCACTACAGCTGGGTTGCTTGCTTTTCTGCGTGAGAAAAAGCGCAAAGTTATGGTGGATAGGTTAGAAGTGCTTGGTAGATATGACGTTACCTCTGCAGAAGAGCTTGAGATGAAGATAGGAGACGGTGAGATAGCTGAACACCCGGCTTGGGAAGATTTAATTCTACTTGAAAACTTGGAGGCAGCTATTGCCGTCATCGACGAAGATATTAAGGCTTTACAAAAATCTTCTTGATATTGCTATCAGTGAGTTCAAGACAATTATTGAGTCAGGAGAAATCTTTTATTCCCAAAGCAAAGAGCCCTGGAAATTACGCCTTTATTTATGTGATGGAAGTTTCACAGACATTTATTTCTCGGTAAAAGGCAATTACTCCTATCACTGGGATAGACGTTTACTAAATAATAAGATATACCGTCACGATAATGCTCACCACCAAAGGTGGAAAGATTTATCTACCTTTCCAAAACATTTTCATAACGGTTCAGAAGAGGTTGTTGTCCCAAGCCATATCTCAGATGATCCAGAATCAGCTTTAAGAGATTTTTTGAGCTTTGTAGTAAAGCATATGATAGAGGGATGAAGCGCCTCTTTGATATCTTTTTATCGTCTATTGGTCTGATCGGTTCTGCTCGATTATGGATTGTTTTTGCTTTAGCCATAAAACTTGAAGACAGAGGCCCTGTATTTTATAGACAGGAAAGAATTGGGAAGAACGGTAGAATTTTCAAGGCACTAAAATTCCGTTCCATGATCCCTGATGCTGAAAAACATACAGGAGCAGTTTGGGCTTCAGAAAATGATCCGAGGGTTACCAAGGTTGGAAGAATTCTCAGGGCGACAGCTATGGATGAATTACCCCAATTGTTGAATATATTTAAGGGCGACATGAGTTTTGTCGGACCGAGGGCATTAAGGCCACAGGAAAGAGAGGTTCACGGCAATCCTGATAAGACAAAAGAAGAAAGGGGTCAGCCCTTGACATAGGACAAATCAGGCGGTAATATCCTCTTTCAAGGGGGGATTTTCTGGCAATCGGAGAATTACCAAGTGGATAAGTGAGCCTGACAAAGGCATATATGATGCGCTCAACAAGGGAATCAAAATGGCTTCTGGCGAAAAAAGAAGAGAGCATAGTCCAATGAGGACAAAGTTCAATGTCACTGCGTCGATGTCCTTTACGGCCACTTGCATAATTGTAGCTTATATGCTACATTAGGTATGCGAGAGTTGGAAACGTTTCCTTATACTATTGACTATTATCTTACCCAAAAGGGTGAAAAACCATTCAAGGAATGGCTTGACGGCATGAAGGATATAGCAGCAAGGAACAAAATTCGCATCCGGCTTGATCGTGTCCGGCTTGGAAGTCTTGGCGATCATCATCATGTGGAAAAAGGCGTGTATGAACTAAGGGTTGACTATGGACCTGGCTATCGTGTGTATTATGCGCTCAAGGAAAAGACAATAATACTCCTTCTTATCGGCGGAGACAAGTCATCGCAAGGCAAGGATATCGGCTTGGCTACAACATATTGGGAAGACTATAAACGGAGGAATAAAAATGCCAAAAAAGGTAAAGACATATCAGGAAGACCTCATAGAAGCGCTTAAAGACCCCCGAGAGGCTGCTGCTTATTTGACCGCGGCAATAGAAGACGGAGATCGCGCAGTATTCCTGCTTGCCCTTAGGAACATTGCAGAAGCCCAAGGCGGCATGTCCGCACTTGCGCAAAAGGCACACATGAACAGGGAAAACCTCTACCGCATGCTTTCCAGTAAAGGAAACCCGGAGATCAAGAGCCTATTGCAGCTGCTTAATTCGATGAATCTGAAGCTTACCATAGAACCGATGGCTCGTTTCGCACGGAAACGTAAAAAACAGCCTCATACTGCCGTTTCCCATGCATGAAAGAACTGCGGAGAGCGATGAGCTGAAAACGCATATCTCCCCACGCTTGAACAAAAGAACAAAGGGGTCAGCCCTTGACATAGGACAAATCAGGCGGTAATATCCTCTTTCAAGAATAGAAAGGGGATATGAAACTTGGGGTCAGCCCTTAACAGGCTGTTGAAAAACACCTTTAATGTCATTGCGAGGAGCGATTTTAGCGACGAAGCAATCTCTAACTCATTGATTTATATAGAAGCAAGATTGCTTCGCTTTGCTCGCAATGACGGTAATTCGAGTTTTTCAACAGCC
>JBGOWS010000039.1:0-12651 GCA_041478735.1 Thermodesulfovibrionia bacterium
CGATTATTTCAGATGAACCAGGCCTTGGCATGCGCCCCCCGACAAGCTTAACCTGTGGACGCAGTATCATTGAATTTTCTGCTATCCCTCTGATAATTACATTTGACAGCTTAGCGGCACCCCGCCTTGTCATGGTGATAATTACCACTAACTCTTTGGCTAATAGCCGCTGGCCGTTTGTCCCTATTGCCACCTCCGGCTGGGTTTCCATTATCGAAGCCTGTAGCCGATCAACGCCGCTCTGAACTTCGGATTTTGACGCCTTACGGATTACCATCACGTTATCGTATGAACCGGTTTGTACAAGTGTCTTCCGCAGCCCTTCAGCGAGCATCAAGATTGAGGCAAATACGAACACCACCAGGGCCATACCAGAGGCGGTTAGTATAGTGGTAAGCCGGCGGGTTAAAAGATTGCGAAAGCTGTAAGAAAAAGGTATTTTCATTTCAGCCCCCTTACCCCAACCCTCTCCTCTCCTCGGCGAGTCGCCTGAGGCGACCACAAGGGGAGAGGGAAGCATCCCCTCTTGAGAGGGGTGCAGGGGTGTGTTCCCCTCCATTGACGGGAGGGGATTGAGGGGAGGGTGATAATATTTTTACATGTTTCACTTATCCTATTCTCCTGAGTCCGTCAGCTATCCTGATCTTTATAGCCCGCCAGGTTGGGAAGACTGCTGCCACAAGACCTACCAGAATTGACGCTGCTATATCCATGTAAATGGTTTCTGTTTTGACTTCAAAGACAGGAAAGTAAGTGCTCAGCGCACCGCCGAATGCTTTAGCTGCCGGGAAGGTAAGGGCGATGCCTATAGCACAGCCTATCGTGGTAATAAGCAGGGATTCACCGAATATTAATCCGGCAATATACCATCCACCAAATCCGAGAGTTTTAAATATAGCATATTCACCGATCCTCTCGCGGGCAGTCATAGCCATAGTGTTAGCCATTACTGCCATGATTATGACGATTACTATAAGAGAAACTAACTGAGTGGCGATGAGAATCGCTTCGGCCATAGATATAAAGCTGAGATGGAATGCCTTTTCAGTTTCGGTCAATGTCTCTGCAATAGAGTTTTTAAAAGTTATGTCTATAGCCGCTGATACCCCGGCTGCAAGATTCGGGTTAGTTATGCCTATCATGTAAAAACCGACCTGGTCTGCCCGGCCCGGAGCTGTCTTTTTCAGGGATTCGTTCAGGTAATCCCAGTGGAAGAAAAAGTTTTCATGGGCGCCTTCTCTGGCCGCAGTATAGATGCCCCTTAAGACAAACTCCCACTGGCCAGGGGAAATAGTACCTTTCAGTGTTATAGTATCGCCGATCTTCCAGCCGTATTTCTCGGCTAGCTTGCGTCCTGCTACAGCCGACTTTCGATCCCGCAAAAAAGCGGCCTTCTGGTCCGCTGTGAGAATATATTCGGGATACAATTCAAGATAACTTTTAGGTTCAATGGCAAAGTTTGGGAAGAAGTGTTTCTCATCTATGTAAATACCGCCAAACCAGTTTCCGTATGATACACTCTTTATACCTTCGATCTGGCGGATCTTATCTTTATAGGAAACAGGGAGCGGAAAGATCATCGATATAGCATTTCTCGTTACAAGGCGGCCGGCAGAAGATGCCTCGACCCCAGCGTACCATGCGCTTATCACTGTTCTCAGCATGCCAAATGAAAGAATAGCAACGGAGATACCAAGAATGGTAAGACATGTCCGAAGTTTATGGCGTAATATATTTTTAGAGATGAGCTTGAGGATGTTCATTCAAAACACCTTTGTCCAGATGTCTAATAATGTGAGCCATTTTCGCGGCCCTTGGGTCATGTGTCACCATAATAATAGTTTTGCCGAGTTCGTGAACAAGACGTTCCATCAGTTCCAGTATTTCTTCGGCTGAAACCCGATCCAGGTCACCTGTAGGTTCGTCAGCTACCAATATTGTTGGATCAGGGATAATTGCCCGGGCAATAGCAACACGCTGCTGCTCACCACCTGAAAGCTGACCCGTGTAATGATTCATCCGGCCCAGAAGGTTGACCACACGTAAGGCCATTTCTACATGTTCACGTCTCTCTTTCCTTGAAAGTTCTGTCAAAAGTAAGGGAAGTTCAACATTTTCGAATGCAGTGAGGACAGGAATGAGGTTGTAAAGCTGGAATATAAAGCCCACATTCGTTGCGCGCCAGTAGGCAAGTTCGATTTCTGAAAGAGAGATAATATCAATTCCCCCGACTTTTATAATGCCGCTGTCAGCCCTATCAATACCTGCGATCAGGTTTAACAGTGTGGTCTTACCTGATCCTGACGGGCCCATCAGGGCCAGGAATTCACCTTTGTTAATATCTATTGATATATTCTTCAATACCTGAATGATCTGATCACCACGACGGTAGGACTTATAAAGGTTTTTTATTTCGACGATATGAATTTTATTTTCCATTTACTCTTCAATAATCTTTATTCTTCTGCCGTCTCTCATTTTTTCCAGCGGCTTCAAAACAACCCTGTCACCCGTCTTCACCCCGCTCAAAATTTCAATCGTATCTCCGAAAGTTGTTCCGGTAATTATCTGTGTTTTTATAACATGGTTTTCTTTGATAAGGAATACAAACTTTTTGCCGTTTCGGGTTATTACAGCTGATGTGTTAATAGCAGTGTGAGGTTTCTGCTCCCCGCTTTTCACCTCCCTTGAGAGAAAGGCCACCTTTGCACTCATTTCAGGCAGTATCCGGATGTCTTTATCTATAAAACGTATTTTTACCATTACCGTTGCTTTGGTGCGGTCAGCTGTAGGTACGATCATATGGACTGCTCCGCGGAAACGTGAATCAGGCAGGGCATCAAGCTGGATCTCACATGGTTGCCCCATCTTCAATAGGTGCAAATTAGACTCGGATACATCAGCTTCCACCTGGAGCGAGTTCATGTCAGCAATTGTTACTACAGCAGCTTTTGCTTCAGCAGCAGCACCAATGGGGGTAACGATATCGCCGACATCTGCATTTTTTGTCAGTACAACGGCATCGAAGGGCGCACGGATTAAAGTATATTCCAGAGCAACATTGGCTGCCTGGAGTGCCGCGGTATTTGCCCTGACAGATGCTTCGGCTGCTGAAACTGCTGCCATCGCCTTCTTGTAACGTGCCTCTGAAGCATCATATCCTGCCTTTGAAACAAAGCCCAGTTCCAGTAATTCCTTGAGTCGATGAAAAGAAAGAGTAGCCTCATGGAGTTCAGCCCTTGCCTGTTCCAGGTTGTAACGAGTAACATTCAGGTTTGCTTCAGCCTGGTCCCTTTGGGCGACAATATCCTCACTCTCCATCCTGGCGATTACTTGTCCAGCTTTTATGCGGCTGCCCTCTTCAACCGACAGCGATACGATGCGACCGGTTACTTTTGAAGCTACAGCAGCCTTACGCTGTGCCACCGCATAGCCACTGGCGTTCAAGAGGGTAAAGGTTTGGGATGGATAAACCTGTGTAACGTTTGTAACTTCAACCTGAACAGCCGGTGAAAGAATGCCTGTTTCGTAGAGGAAACCAATCACAATTATGAAAGTTAGGGCAAATATCAGATAAAAATATTTTTTCCTTCTTCTCATGTACTTAGTAGGTTCCTTTTTTTCTATTTGAAGTTTCGAAAGATCTTCATTCGCCATTTATAGCTCCTTTGCTTCTTAATTAATTTTATCAAATAACACTCTTTTATTCGCTTTTATAAAAAGACACAGTTTATCGCGGCGCAATTCGTGGGTAAAGTGACAATATATTTTGTAGGATGCAGGGATTAGAACCCGCCTTTGCTTTAAGATAATCCAGGATGCAATGAAGTGGTTATTGATCTATTCTTTGCCTCCTGCGGTTAATAACATATATGCTCGCCGGGATTGTCTTTGCGTATTGTTTCAATTCTGCTATTTTCTCTGCTACCTCCTTCGGTTCCCTGATAACTGTTCTGTCAGTATTAACAACAGCGATGGAAATAGTCATTATAGGAAATAGTGCAGGTTTATCTTTTCTGTCGGTGGATACTATGTAGCCTTTTTCCAGGTCCTCAGGATCGTAATGCTTTCTTATGCCTTTGTCGAATTTCTCTATGATTGTACTGCATATATATCTCATCCTCTCGGGGGCACAGATAATCACAAAGTCATCACCACCGATGTGACCCAGGAAATCCTCATCTGTCCCTATAGTTTTCATTATTTCCGAAAGCATATCTCCGAGCCATTTTAATACCTCGCTTCCTTTTGTGAAACCATATCTGTCGCTAAAAGCCTTAAAGTTGTCAAGGTCAATAAGACAGAATGAAAAATTCTCGTTTTCATTTAGTCTTGTGAGAAGCTCTTTCTCTATAGCCAGATTCCCGGGGAGTTTTGTTAAAGGATTTGCATCCAGATTCGTAGCTTCAAGCTCCTTAAGCCTTGCTGACATCTCCTTGAAGGAAATAGCCAGGTCAGCAAGCTCATCAGCGCCTTTAATCTCTGGCAGGCTATCAAAATTACCACTCTTGATAGAATAAGTAGCATCCTTGAGTTTTTCTATAGAGGAAGTCAGGTTATTTGTTATCAAATATGCAAACAGAACACCGAACACAATGGAAACTATGTTAAGAGTTATAGTTATTATTAGCGCCCTTTCACCAAGTATGTTTGATTTGCTTATATGCTGTTTCTGCTGGGCCTTGAGTTTAATCTCGAGTTCTTTGAGTAATAATAGGATTTTATTCAGGTTGTTTTTCATCTCTGTTGATGACAGATCTTCCGCCTTTTTAACGTTGTTCTTTTTAAGAAGAGATACCTCTTTTTTAAAGAGTTCATTATAGCCTTCATGGGCGACCGATAAATCGTTTAGTATGTTCAGGAATAAAGGATGGATTTTTTCGGTCTCTTTGATCAGGGACTTAAACTCACTGCTGCGATCCCAGAAGATATCCTCGGTATTGATATCCTGAAAGACGAGATACCTTTTTTCATAGAGATCCTGAGCAAGGATATTATCATCAAGTTTTTTCAGCTTCTCCAGTGCAGCAACGTCATCATAGATAACTGTATTAGTAATTTTATTGAGTGTGTTAAGGCTCCATGTGGCATACAATCCTACGATAATGGTAAAGGATATCATCACTGCATATCCGAGGAATATCTTCTGTCTTAACGTTAAGCTCATTTCGATTCTTTATTTAATAATCATGTTGAAAACTGGAATGGTTCATATCTGGTTACCATAATTTCTGCCTGATTTTTTTAGTATAGTTTTTTTCTGCCTCTATCTTTTCCACTCCCTCCCAGTAACTTCCCGTCTTTTTCCCGGAGAGGAAGGCTATGATAGCGATTAAAGCGGCTATCGCAATCAGTAGAGTAGTGATAGGGGTACCATAAGGCCTGCTATGTTCATATTTTACCTGTGATAATTATATCTCAAATACGGCAATAAATGGTATCAAGGCTTTATGATATCTAAGTATTTCGTGAATCTGAGGTTATATGGAGAATAAATGTAGGAGCCGGGAGTTTTTGGTGGCGGTGCAGGGATTTGAACCCCGGACACTGCGGATATGAGCCGCATGCTCTAACCAACTGAGCTACACCGCCTTAGAAAGACAGCAAATAGTAAGCAGTAAACAGTAAGCAGAAACTAATCTTAAAAATAGGAACAAATTATAACAGAAGAAGTACCTTTAGTGAAAGAGTTCAAACCTCCGGGTTCTTATATTAATAAGCACTCCTGCAGACATAAGATTTGACAGGAGCGCAGTGCCTCCATAGCTCATAAATGGTAAAGGTATTCCAACCACCGGCATTAAACCTAATGTCATCCCGACATTAATAGAGAAGTAAATTAAAAACATGTACGTTATTCCAAGCGCAAGCAGTCTTCCAAAGTCATCTTTTGCCTTCTTCGCTGTATCAAGCCCTCTCAGTATTAAGACGAGATAAAGAAGTAAAAGCAGCAAACTACCAAGGAATCCCCACTCTTCGGCAAAGACTGCGAATATAAAGTCCGTATGTTTTTCAGGGAGAAACCTGAAAGGTCCCTGAGTTCCATGCATATAACCCTTACCAAGGAACTTACCTGACCCTACGGTAATCTTTGACTGATTTAAGTGATATCCTATCCCTGTCGGGTCTGTTCCCGGTTCTATAAATGCAACAATCCTGCTTTTCTGATAGTCTTTTAGACCTCCCCAGAATATATTTCCGAGGAAAGGCATGGATATCAAGCTTATAATAACTAATAGTATTGCAACCTTTTTATGGAGACCCTTTGTGAGTATTAAAGATATAAAGATTGCCACGATTATTAATGATGTTCCGAGGTCTGGCTGTTTAATTAGGAGTATAAACGGCAGGAACGTGATTGAAAAGAATACCCAAAAAAGTGAAGTTGTGTTGATAGGGCTTTTCATTGTGCTTAAATGGTGTGAGAGCATTATTATGTAAATAAGCTTGAAAAATTCTGATGGTTGAAATGAGATAGGGCCGAGACTTAACCATCTTTGCGCCCCCATGCCTGTTTTCCCGAAAACAAACACAGTTATCAAAAGAATGATACCTATAATATAAATAGGAAGTGAAAATCTGCTAAGCCATATATAGTCAAAGCTGGTAACCAAAAACAATGCGATGATTCCAAGTATAAGCCAGGTGGTTTGTTTTATATAGAACCTTGGATGCTCTCCAGTTACAAGCGGACGAGTAGCACTATATATTGTCATAATTCCTATAAGGACTATTAATATGACAGTTAAAAGAGTTATCCAATCAAAATTTTTAATAAATCTACGATCTATGTTCAACATTATTTATGCTCTCAGCAGGAAAGGTAACCGACATGCATGTTCCATTTTGAAAAATGTTTTCGGTAGAAAAAAAGTCTAATACAAAATCTCATGGTGGGCACTTGCTGCATACAGATGTAAAAAGAGAAGTAGATAAATACCTGTCTCCCCTATCCGGGAAGATAACGACAATAACACCTTCTTTAAGTTCACTGGATTTCCTTAGGGCTATGTGCATCGCAGCACCACTCGACATCCCTACAAATATTCCTTCCTTTACCGTCAGCATTCTTGTCGTATCAAATGCCTCCTCATCGTTTACTATATACCGTTCATCGAGCTTTTGAGGGTCGAATATCTTTGGAGCGATGCACTCCGACATATTCTTAAGCCCCTGTATCCTGTGGCCTACAACAGGCTCAACTCCTATAACCTTTATTTTGTTGTTAAACTCCTTGAGTCTTTTCCCTGTGCCCATTAGCGTACCTGTAGTCCCCATGCCAGCTACAAAGTGGGTTATGTGCCCATCTGTCTGTTCGATTATTTCTTTACCTGTGGTCTCATAGTGCGCTAAGATGTTGGCCTCATTATCAAACTGGTTTGGCATGAAGTACTTTTCCGGATTCTCAGAAAGTATCCTTTGTGCTAATCTTATTGCGCCGTCTGTACCTTCATCTGACGGGCTCAATATAAGTTCTGCACCAAAGGCTTCAAGGGTTCTTCTCCTTTCAATACTGACACATGCAGGCATGGTAAGCTTTACTCTGTATTTCTTGGTTGATGCAACCATGGCAAGCCCTATTCCTGTGTTTCCTGAGGTGGCCTCAAGTATTATCTTGTCTTTAGTAAGCCTTCCTTCTTTCTCTGCCGCTTCTATCATGTAAAGAGCAATTCGATCTTTGACGGATCCGCCAGGATTATTGCCCTCAAGCTTTGCAAAGATTTTCACATTAGGGTTAGGGTTTATGCTATCTATGCTGACAAGCGGTGTATTTCCTATGCACTGAAGAATTCCCATATTTAATTATAAATGTAGGATCAACGAATGGTCAAGGGAAGGAAGGAATACGAGATTGAACCAAATAAATGAAATTGTAATATTATTGCGACTTGAAATACATATTTTGGCAACTATAAAAAGGGGAATTAAAAATTATTTTCGAGGTAAATATTTTTAAACAATACTTGCTTCTTCAGGGTGATAGTTAGGGGGAATTATCTGGACTCAGGTTTTTGTTTTTAGAGGTCATATATGCTTCTATAGCCCTCTTCGCAATTGGTGCTGCAGCCGTTCCACCATGCCCGCCGTGTTCCACAAATACTGCAAGTGCTATTTCTGGATTTTCAACAGGGGCAAAGGCAACAAACCATGCATGGTCTCTGAACTTTTCAGGAAGGGATTGAGAGTCTTTGTTTATTGCTACAACCTGAGCTGTCCCTGTCTTGCCGCTGATATTCGTTAACTGTGATTTTGCAGCCCATCCAGTTCCACCAGGTTCATTAACAACACCAGAGAGTGCACTTTTAATGATTTCTAAGGTTTCAGGTTTTAGCTTCAACTTTCCTGAAAGTACCGGTTTTTTATCTTTAATTAAAGTTAGTTTGTATAAATTTCCGCCATTTGCTATTGCGCTTGTCATGACTGCCATCTGTATCGGTGTCGTAGCGACATATCCCTGACCTATTGCCGTATTAAATGTTTCTCCGAGGAACCAGGGAAGTTTTTTCTTTTCCTGTTTCCATTTCGTATTCGGTATTAATCCCTTCCGTTCTTTAACGAGTTCAATGCCTGTTTCTTTCCCCAAACCGAGGCTGGAGGCATATTCATAAATTTTATCTATTCCGAGACGTCTCCCTACCTCATAAAAATATACATCACATGATTCTACTATTGCCCTATGCAGGGAAACCACACCATGTCCATTTTTACGCCAGCAGCCAAAATGCCACCTTCCATATGATATTCCACCCCTGCAATCTACCTTTGTCTCAGGTGTAATAACTCCTTCCTCAAGTCCAGCGATTGCAGTAACAATCTTGAATGTTGAGCCAGGTGGATACTGGCTTTGCAGAGCCCTGTTTAGCATTGGTTTTTTCTTATCTTGGGTAAGATCTGCCCATTTGTCATAGCCTATTCCTCTTGTGAACAAGTTAGGGTCAAAAGAAGGTTTGCTCATCATGCTAAGTATTTCTCCGTTTTCAGGATTAATTGCAACAAGTGCACCTGCCCTTTCTCCGAATGCCTTTTCAGCTTCTTTCTGGAGATTGATGTCTAAACTTAACGTGATATCTTCACCTTTTATAGGCGGGTTTCCCTGTAACAGTTTTATCTCCCTGCCGAGTGCATTGACCTCAGTAACCCTTTTACCAGGAGTACCTCTGAGTTGTTTATCGAATATCTTTTCAATACCCCACTGTCCTATGAATGCATCTGGCGGTACATCCTTAAATGCGGGGTCCTTTAATTGAACGGGGGTAGGTTTACCGAGGTAACCTATGAGATGTGACCCGAGGTCACCATAAATATATTCCCTGCTAGCCTCTACTTCGATAAAAAGACCCGGGAAGTCAGATCGCCTCGATTCAATGTATGCAACCTCGCTGAAAGACAGTCCCTCTTTTAATCTTATAGGCGCGAAATGGCTCAGACCATTTTTGTCTAATTTTTCGAGTATCTCATCATCCGGGATGTTGAGAACCTTTGAGAGTAAGTCAGCTTTACTTTTATCGAATTCATCCGGGATTAGTGATGCGCAGTAGTAAGGAGAATTTTTTACAAGAGGCATACCGTTTCTATCAAAAATTATTCCCCGCGGTGATGGTATCGCTATTATCCTTAGTCTGTTGGCTTCAGAGAGTTTCCTGTATTCGCTACCCTGTAACATTTGTAACTGCCACAGCCTCATGATGAGCAGGAGAAAAACTATTATTACGAAGTAGATTATTATTGAGATTTTTTCAGATTCCCCTTTTACTTTCATTTAACTTTTACCACCTCTGTCTTTCAATCTGCATCCTTCGGCCGAAGAAATATACCCAGGGGGGCATTTAACAGAGATTGTATGGCGATTGTAAAGAAAGCTGCTCCAATGCTAACCGGCATTTTATCAAATATGCTTCTTGATATAAAAACAACCGAGCTATCTATTAAAGTGAGGGCTGAAATGCTGATGATACCAAAAAGGGGAGTCCATATGAAAATCCTGCTGGAAATGAAATAAGAAAGATAACCTATAAGACCCTTGCTCAGAAGATTAGGGCCAAGTAATGCACCTGAAAGACTGTCTTCAAGTATTCCAATAAAAGAGCCGAAAAGTATACCCCTGACCTCTCCTTTTCGTATACCTACATAACAGGCTAAAACAGCTATAAGGTTTGGGGTAACATCAAAGAGTGCTACACTACCCTGTATGATGAAGGTTAAAAAGATTATAGCTGACCAGAGGAAGTATCTCATTCTTTTTTTATTATTACTAATTCCTCAATCTTTGAAGTGTCTTCAAAAGGAAGTACTTCAATGTCCTGGAAAAGACCTGTGCCCTTTTTATTAACCTTTGATGCATATCCGATGGGGATCCCCTGTGGGAATAGCGAATCAAGCCCTGAAGTTATTACGGTATTGCCTTGTTCTACCTTTTCTTCATAGGGAATATATTTCAACAGGCATTTTCTAAAGCCTGTACCAGAAAGTACGCCCTCTATTCTACTCTCCTGAAGCCTTGCTGCTGAAGAGAAATTTATGTCGGTGAGAAGAAGCAGTGTTGAGTAAGAGTCGGATACACTTGAAATCTTTCCTGCCAGACCCCTGTGTGTTATAGCTATCATGTCTTTTGTGACACCATCCGAGAGCCCTTTATCAAGGACAAATGTGTTAGACCACTGGTCTGTACCTCTTGCAATAACACGAGCAGCAGTAACATACCTGTGCTCTTTTTCCTTAAGTGAAAGGAGTTCTCTAAGCCTTTTATTTTCAAGAAGAGCTTCCCTGTACTTTTGTCGTTCTTTTAGCAAATTGTTGAGATCTTCTTTGAGTCTTATGTTTTCTTCCTCTTTGAGAAAAATCCTTTTGAACGGAGAGGTAATGGAGTCTTTTACAGAATGTTTTATGTCATGAAACCAATTAAGTGCATTATTCAAGAATTTGAGTGGCAAGAGGGGTTCTCTGTTACTCTGGTAAGTCATCAAGCTCAAGGATGTGATGATTAAAAGAAAAAGCAGAAGCCTCTTTTTAGGCATTACGAATTTATAGCTATTCTTTTAAGCAGGTCAATCTCTTCGAGCATTTTGCCAACCCCGCGTACAACTGCTGTAAGGGGATCCTCTGCAACTATAACCGGAAGGCCTGTCTCTTCTCTTATAAGTAAGTCGAGTCCCCTGAGAAGAGCGCCCCCGCCGGCAAGCACAATACCCCTATCAACAATATCTGCTGCAAGTTCAGGAGGTGTATTCTCGAGGATGACCTTAATCGTATCAAGTATTGTGGTAACAGGCTCATTAAGAGCTTCACGGATTTCTGCTTCGTTAATTGTCAGTGTCTTGGGTATGCCTGAAATCAGATCCCTACCCTTTATCTCCATCACACGTTGCTCGCCTGTATCATAGGCTGAGCCAATATTAATCTTTATCTGTTCTGTGGTCATTTCTCCTATCATCAGGTTATATCTCCGTTTAATATAAGCCATAATTGCTTCATCCATCTTGTCACCACCAACCCTCACGGCTTTACTGTGAACAACTCCATCAAGGGATATGACAGCAACATCCGTAGTGCCGCCACCGATATCTACAATCATATTACCTGACGGTTCACCTACCGGGAGCCCAACCCCTATTGCAGCTGCCATGGGCTCCCCTATCAGGTAAACCTCTCGCGCGCCTGACACCTGAGCAGCATCTTTTACAGCTCGCTGTTCAACCTGTGTGATACCGGAAGGCACTCCAATAATTATCCTGGGTGAGACGAAGTTATTTCTATTATGAACTTTTTTTATGAAGTATTTTAGCATCTCCCCGGTGGCGTCAAAGTCGGCTATAACTCCATCTTTCATAGGTCTTATTGCTGTTATGTTAGCAGGGGTTTTGCCAAGCATTCTTTTTGCTTCAGTTCCAACTGCTATAGGTTTTTTGTCATTTTTTCTTATTACAACCACAGAAGGCTCGCTGCATACAATACCTTTTCCTTTAACAAATACAAGGGTGTTTGCTGTACCGAGATCTATAGCAAGGTCGTTTGAAAAAAATCCGAGAATTTTATTTAAGAACATTATACCTCCTGTTTTATTCGAGGGCTTTCTATTACAATAGTTTTTGCAATTTCGTCGCCAAAACGCATCCCGTCTCTGCTTCCTATTAAGATAATAAGCTCAAAAACAGAAATAAGCACGATAAATATCCATCCAAACCATAGTACCTTATAAAAAAAGAATCCGATGCCTAGTGTACTATTCCTGAGTATTGAATCTCTGAAAGTACAAGGTGTATTTATATCTGCTGAGACAACCCTGAGCCCGATGAGTTTTTTCCCCAAGCTTCTTCCCTCAAAAAGGCCGTCCCCTATTAAAAGATAAGCAAGCCCTGCAAAAAAGCCAGCCTTAGGCACTATTTCCGCTGCTGCTGCGATTATGATAAAGTCAAGGATTTTAGCGATAGTTCTAAGAAGCAGAGGCGCCCTTTTAAATTCCTCAGACATTATAAATTAATTCTAACAGAGAATTTCTTGATTTTTCAAGTTAACCAGAATCCACCATCACACTGAGATGTAGCAGATGGATGAGCATTTTTGAGAAGGTCACAGCCTCAATTGCGGCGATGACATCCTCCCTGTTAATAAAAACTGCCTTCTCAATCACGGGAAAACGCCAAAAACGCAGTA
>JBGOWS010000128.1:0-6352 GCA_041478735.1 Thermodesulfovibrionia bacterium
GAGGTAATAAAGACGAACGGTGCAGAGATATTGAGATTATGGGTTTCAGCAGAAGATTATAGGGATGATATAAGGATATCAAAAGAGATACTCGACAGACTTACAGAGGCATACAGGAAGATAAGGAATACATGCAGGTTTTTGCTCGGGAACATATATGACTTTGATGGCAGGGACTACAGCAAAGACCTGCCGGAAATAGATAGATGGGCCATGAGCAGGTTGCAGACGTTAACAAAGAAGGTTACATCAGCTTATGAAAACTATGACTTCCATGAGGTCTTTCATAACATTTACAATTTCTGTGTTGTTGATATGAGTTCTTTTTATCTTGATGTCCTGAAAGACAGACTCTATACGTTTAAATCAGACTCGGCCGAGAGACGCGCAGCCCAATGGGTTCTTTACCAGATACTCTCAATGATGACACGATTAATGGCGCCTGTTTTGTCATTCACTGCAGAAGAGGTATGGCAGAGCATGTTAAGTCAGGAGTCAGGAGTCAGGAGTCAGGAGTCACCCCCCCTCAATCCCCTCCTTGATAAGGGGGGGAATAGGGGGGGTGAGGGTTCTGTATTTTTTGCTCCATTCCCGGTGGTTGAGGAAAAGCATTATGACCTGGAGCTTGAAAAAAAGTGGGATGATCTATTTGTACTTAGGAATGAAGTGAATAAGGCACTTGAGATAAAGAGGGCAGAGAAACTTATAGGGAATTCCCTTGAGGCAAAGATAATACTGTATCGTCCTGATGGTAAAGAGCTATCCTCTGCCAAGGGCGGATTAGGCGGAGCAAAAGGCATGGAGCAAAGGTATAAAACACTTGTTACTCAATATAAAGATTTTTTACCAACTTTTTTTATCGTCTCAGCAGTAGAGATTACAGACAGAAGTATTGAAGATTCTTATAAAAGCACAGAGATAGAAGATCTTGAGATTAAGGTTGAGAGGACAGCAGGTGCAAAATGTTTAAGGTGCTGGAACTGGAGTGAGAGTGTTGGTACATTTTCAGAAGCGCCTGAAATTTGCGAGAGGTGTTACAGGGTTATTTTTAATAAATAATGAAGCATCAATATGTCATGCTGAACTTGTTTCAGTCCCGAACAAATTTCGGGAAGACCCTGAAACGAGTTCAGGGTGACAAAAAATACTTTTTCAACGGAGGCTCTTGCAAAAGTATCAAATGTTCACCCTCCCCAACCCCTCCCCTCCCCGGCCTCGCTCCGCGAAGCGGGGCGGGCAAGGGAGGGGCTCCCTTGTGGGAGAGGGCAAGGGTGAGGGGTAAAATAGACTTTTGCAATTGCCTCAACGGTCTGAATTTATAGGAACTATCCGTAAAAATAATGAAAAGAGCCATACATGTTTTCCTTATTGTCCTATCTGTAATAGTGCTGGACCAGATAACAAAGTATCTGGTTATCAGTTTTTTGAACCCCTATGATTCTATAGAGGTCTTCCCTTTCCTGCATTTAGTGAGTGTCAGGAATACAGGTGCTGCATTCGGGATGTTTAAAGGTTTTGGCAGCGGCTTCTTTATTGGAATATCTTTATTAGCAATAATCTTTGTGATATGGCTCCTGGTTACAAGTAATTACAGTTATTTCGGGCTTTCCCTTGTACTCGGTGGCGCTGTAGGGA
Organism: Thermodesulfovibrionia bacterium; assembly: GCA_041478735.1. GTDB lineage: Bacteria > Nitrospirota > Thermodesulfovibrionia > Thermodesulfovibrionales > SM23-35 > JBGOWS01. Next base: position 1,636 of record JBGOWS010000128.1, read on the forward strand.
ACCTAACAGACAGGATACTTTACGGAAAGGTTGTTGATTTCATAGATTTCTCGGTAGGTAGATTCCACTGGCCTGCATTTAATGTAGCTGACTCTGCACTTACAATCGGTATCATAGTTATCTTCCTCACATCTCTTTTTAGGAAGTAATGTTTTTCTTGCCACTTTCTCCTCCTTGCTAACCCGCTTCTTCGTTTCTTTGCATAAGATCAATGGCGATATTATAAGCCTTTTGGGACTTTTTCTACAGGTTCAACGCCCAAGCTCACCGGCGGCAATAGAGCGTAGCGGAATTGCCGTCCGGTGCAGCGCCTTGTCATGCCTGTTTGTTCATTTCAATGCCGCCCTTCTGTAATGCAGAACGCCATTATCTTCTCGGTCGTATTGCATGCCCACATATTCAGCGATACGTATTGATGACGAGTTTCCGGCCTTTACCTCAGCGCGGATTGGCGCTGAAATCTGGCTGGCCAACAGAGCAACCATTCTTTTTCCTACCCCGCGCCCTCTTGCATTTGGCGCTACTGTCCAAGACAGCTCGTAAACGCCATCAGACAAATCTGCTCGAACGGTGCCAACAGGAACTCCATTTTCTTCAGCGACAAATAACCTCCGATTCGCATCGTTTACAGTCTTTGTCAACCAAGATATGTGCTCATGCCTCTGAACCTCGGCCGTGTTGTGACTGGCCTTTCTTGTCTGTGGATCATTACGCTATTCCAATAGCAAATCACCATCTTGGATCGTGGCCGATCTCAACCTTATGGTATCGCTCATCCAATTGTCCTTTTGAGGCATAACATTATTTTTTATGTTTACATGCTTCTTTTAGTGGATTTTAGGTCAATTTATGGGGAGAGTCAACAAAAATTTGCAGGAGCGTCTTTTTAACCCTTTGAAAAATAAGGGGAAAATATATTAGTTGTAAATTATATTGCATGAGATATAATTTGTGAATTAATTATACTAAAAGCTTTTTAACAGTTTTTGAACGAAAAAGAAAGAATACCTGAAAAGAATATCCCCTATTATGTAAAATGGGTTTTGGATTGCTGCCGCTGTTTTAATGTCCCCGAAACTCAATTGCTCACGAATGATCAAAGGTCACAGTTCCTAACGCATTTAGCGAAAAACCATGAAGATTGGCAGGTTCAGCAGGCTGATCGATCCCTGAGGCTATACGGCTATTTTCTTTCCCGAGCGCAAAAGAACGAAGAAGGGGCTACAGCCGATTTGCCGAAGGACTGGAAGAAAATCGAGGAGAGAACACGTGAAGCCCTCAGGCTGTGCCACCGATCATACAGCACGGAAAAGAGCAGGAATCCAGGAAAAGCAAAGAAAAACTGGATTCCCGCTTAAGGACTGCGGGAATGACAGAAATATAAGCCATGTGCTCTTACTTATGGTCTTATTAGTAGCTATCGAATTCTTCTTTAAAATTTAAATGCCTTTTTCCTCTTCCACCACTTCTCAGCCTCGACAGCAAAGAAAACAATCGAAGCCAGTCCCAACGATATAAATAATTCATCTAAAGTAAGAGGCTTTGTTTTAAATATAGGATTGAGAAAAGGCACATATATTGTTGCCATCTGAAGTACAAAAGTTAGAATGAATGCCCCGTAAAGGGGCTTATTAGAAAATAGCCCCTGTGAAAATAATGACTCCTTTTCAGACCGCATAGCAAGGACATTACCCATCTGACTCAAACATAAGACTGTAAATACCATTGTCTGCCAGTGGGTGATACCCGACTTAAGTGCCCACGCCTGTGTAAATATAGATATTGCACCCATAAGAAGACCAACCCAGATTATCTGAACCCACATCCCCGTAAATATGTTCTCCTCTGGATGTCTCGGGGGTCTTTGCATAATACCTTTTTCGGCAGGTTCTGCAGCGAGAGCAAGCCCTGGAAGGCCATCTGTGACAAGATTGATCCATAAAATGTGAATCGGCAGAAGCGGTATAGGAAGTCCCAAAAAAGGTGCGAGGAATATAGTCCATATCTCGCCTGAATTACTCGTCATGGTATATCTTATGAATTTGCGGATATTATCAAAGATTCGCCTGCCTTCTTTTACAGCTTTTACTATAGTCGCAAAGTTATCATCGAGGAGTATCATGTGTGATGCCTCTTTTGCTACATCAGTTCCTGTAATTCCCATGGCAACACCTATATCCGCCCTTTTTAAAGCGGGTGCATCATTTACACCATCACCTGTCATGGCAGCGAATTGCCCTTTATCCTGAAGCGCCTTTATTATCTTTAATTTCTGCTCAGGGGCCACCCTTGCATAAACCCTGATATGCTCAACCCTTTCTTCAAATTCCTCTAATGGTAGTTTCTCAAGCTCTCTTCCTGTAAGTATTGCTCTTGAATCATCCTCAAGTATGCCAAGTCTCCTGGCTATTGCCTTAGCCGTAAGTGGATGATCACCAGTTATCATCACTGGTTTTATTCCTGCAGTTTTACATAAAGCTACCGCCTCTTTTGCCTCTTCCCTCGGTGGGTCTACCATACCAATAAGACCTAAAATGGTAAGATCCGTTTCTACATTTTCAGGAGAAATAATATCCGGCAACTTCTCCCATCTCCTCATGGCAATACAGAGAACCCGTAGTCCATTAGCAGCCATTTTGTCATTTGCGATCAAAATCTCTTTGATATTAATGGGCTTTAAACCTTCAGAAGTTAAAATATTTACAGACTTATCAATAAGTACATCTATTGCACCCTTTGTGAAGGAAACAAATCTCTCCATCCCCCCTTTGCTAAATGGGGGTAAGGGGAAATTATCAGTAGATAAGGTTCCACCCCCCCTTATTTCCCCCCCTTGCCAAGGGGGGGATGGGGGGGTCTTATGGAATGTCGTCATGCATTTTCTCTCCGAATCAAAAGGTATCTCTGCAATTCTTGGGAAATCTTTTATAAGTAAATCCTTTTTAAAGCTGCAATCCTGCGCTGCCATATAAAGGGCTATCTCTGTGGGGTCTCCAATAACTTTACCTTCTTTATCTACGATAGCGTCATTGCTAAGGGCAAGGGCAGTCATGAGATAGTTAATAGATGCACTTTCAAATCCCCCCTTGCCCCCCTTTTCTAAAGGGGGGGTGGGGGGATTATCAGTAGATAATAGGAAATTTTGGTTTTTAATTTCTTTTAATTCATTACTCTGTACTATCCTTCCATCTACATAGATTTCCTCCACTGTCATCTGATTTAGTGTGAGTGTGCCTGTTTTATCAGAACATATGTATGTGACAGAGCCGAGTGTTTCAACAGCCGGAAGCTTTCTTATTAAAGCATTTTGCCTTACCATCTTTTTTGCACCCAGGGCAAGGGAAATGGTGACCACAGCAGGAAGGGCCTCGGGTATTGCTGCAACTGCAAGGGAAATGGCTGTAAGGAGCATTAGTAGGGGTTGCTCTCCCCTGAAAATTCCGATCCCAAAAATTATGGCACAGATGGCAAGAACAGCAATAGCGAGTTTTTTCCCAAACTCTGCAAGTCTTTTCTGAAGAGGTGTTTTTACCTCTTCTTCCTCCTGCAGCATTGTTGCAATCTTTCCTAATTCTGTTTCCATACCTGTAGCTATAACAATTCCAATGCCTCTACCGTATGAAACAGTAGTCCCTTTATAGGACATGTTTTTCCGTTCCCCGAGTGGAATCATCTCATCGTGAAGAATTTTGACGTTTTTTTCTACAGGTACGGACTCTCCGGTGAGGGCTGCCTCTCCTATCTTTAACTGAGCAATCTCAAAAAGTCTTATGTCTGCCGGCACGATTTTTCCGGCTTCAAGGGTAACTATGTCACTAGGAACAAGCTCAAATGCCGGGATATCTGCTGTTTTCCCATCTCTTATGACTGTTGCAGTTGGCGCTGCCATTTCTTTTAAGGCTGCCATCGCCTTCTCTGCCCTGTATTCCTGAATAAATCCAATTACGGCATTCAGAATGACAATAACTACGATGGCGATAGTATCCGAAAGTTCACCGATAATTCCTGATATAATTGCTGCAGCAATGAGGACAAGGATCATGAAGTCCCTGAACTGATCAAGAAACATCATGAACGGGGTTTTTTTCTTAATTTCTTTTAATTCATTGGGTCCGTATTCTTTGAGACGTTTTGCTGCCTCTTCCGTGGAAAGTCCCTGAGGGGAAGTTCTTAATTCATTGAGAATATCATCTATTGATTTCTGATGCCAGCGCATAAGATTCCTTTCATCCGAAAATAACCTGTAGTAATCATAGGTCAGGCAATATGCCTGACCTATGTTCGTAAGCTAATTATACGCAAGAGAATGAAAAGTAGCCTACCCCTCTCAGGACATCTGATAACAAGTGATTACTTCTTAAACACACTAAACAACTTATCAAGTCCCGTTTTCTCAAGCTTTGATACAGTCTCAAGTTCTCCAGCATCAAGCCATATCCCTTCGCACTCAGAACATTCGTCTATCTTTATTCCCTTGTAGTCGATCTCGATAAGTTCCATACCACACTTAGGGCATCTCATATAATGAAGATCCTTCAGCCTCCTCTTTTCCTCCTCACCAAGCTTTTTATGCTTTTCTTCCTCGATTTTCTTTTTCCTCTCAAACTCCTTCCTCGCAAAATACTCCTCTTCCTGTTCACTTGGCTTTAACGGCATAGCAACCCTCCTTCTTTAAAAATTAAGTTATTACATTATTGAGCCATTGAGCTAATGACTC
>JBGOWS010000110.1:0-6963 GCA_041478735.1 Thermodesulfovibrionia bacterium
AACAACCTTGGGTCAACGACATCAGGGCTTGTCAAAAGATTATTTTCAAAAGAATTCCATGGGAAGCGAAATGAGGTCCTTTTAGTTCCTGCTCCTGAGGATATTAAGCCCGAAAGAATTCTGCTTATAGGTCTAGGTAAAAAAGATGAGATTTCAACTGAGAAGGTAAGACAGGCTGGCGGGAAGGCAGCAGGTTATCTGCGGGATATGGGGATGAAAAAGATAGCCTTATCAAGCAGAGTCCTGTCATCTCTCAAAATGTCCCCTGCTGATTTTATCGAAGGGTCTTTACTGGGACTTTATACTTTTAAAAGATATGTTGAAGAAAAGAATAATAAAACTATTGACAGCTTCGTGATACTTTTAGAGGGTTCAAAAGGGCTCAAAGATGATATCCATTGGATCAAGACGATAGCTTCTTCAGTATGTTTTACAAGAGATTTAATAAACACCCCATCCAATGATATGACCCCAACGCATCTTGCAAATGCAGCATTATCTCTGAAACGAAATAACCTTTTGGTAAAAGTTCTGGAAAAGAAGGATGCTGAAAAGCTTGGCATGGGGGCTTATCTCTCTGTTGCAAAGGGTTCAAAAGAACCTCCCAAGTTTATGGTGCTTGAATACAAAGGCGCTAAAAGAGCGCCTTTAGCGCTCATTGGGAAATCAATTACCTTTGACAGCGGAGGCATATCATTAAAACCTGTTGAAGGCATGGAAAAGATGAAATATGATATGGCCGGGGGTGCAGTTGTCCTCGGCATATTCAAGGCTGTTTCTGAATTGAAACTACCAGTCAATCTGGTAGGAGTATTACCTGCAACAGAAAACTTGATAGGTGGCTCTGCTGCAAAACCGGGCGATGTTGTCAGGGCAATCAATGGAAAGTCAGTTGAGATAATCAATACAGACGCAGAAGGGCGTTTGGTTATCGCAGATGCCATTGGTTATGCTAAACGTTTTAAACCTCAGGCAATTATAGATATAGCGACTCTAACAGGCGCCTGTTCTATAGCGCTCGGGAATGAGGCAATAGCCATGATGGGGAATAACAGAGAACTGATTGATAAAATAAAAAAATCTGCCGATAAAACATACGAACGGGTTTGGGAGATGCCACTTTTTGATGAATATAAAGAATATTTAAAGAGTGATATTGCTGATATAAAGAATACAGGCGGAAAAAATGGCTCGCTTGTGACCTCAGCATACTTCTTGTATGAATTTACAGGAAAGGTTCCCTGGGTTCACCTTGATATCGCAGGAACTGCATGGATAGAAAAAGAAAAGCCTTATATGCCTAAGGGAGCTTCTGGTATCGGGGTAAGACTTATGTTAAACTTACTAAAGGAGTTGAAATGAAAGTTTTTAAATTTTTGGTGATTATATCTTTTTTATTAATACCAACTGCAGCATTTGCATGGGGGCCATTAACACATATATACCTTGGGAACGAATTGTATACCATTGGCTCACTGCTTCCCGCTGGACTTTTCGAGATTATAAGGAGGTACAAAAAAGATTTTCTCTACGGAAATCTTATGGCCGATATTATTGTCGGGAAAAAGTATTTGCCTGACAGTAAAAACTCGCACAGTTGGGATGTTGCATTTGATCTCTTGAATGCAAGTAAAACAAAGCAACAGAATGCTTTTGTATATGGATATATGAGCCATCTAGCAGCTGATACAGTTGCACACAACATTTATACGGTCGATAAAAAGAATTTCGGGCATACATTAATGGAATTAAAGGCTGACAGCATTATAGATAAAAAATACTGGTTGCAGGCAATAGAGATTGACAGGAAAACACAGATAAGGAATGACATTTTCCTTGAAAATTCTCTTGAGAGATTTATCTTTTCTTTCAAAACAAACAAGAGGATATTGAAGGGGATGGTATTCCTTTCAGTATTTAATCGGGAAAAGATAGGTGATTTCATCGATAGGAATCTCATCACATCACTTCCGGTTAGAGAGACGATAGAGAAGCTTCAACAAGAATCGATCGATAAGATTATTGACTTGTTTCAGAACTGGGAAAAATCAGAGGTTGTTAAAGTAAATCCGAGCGGCAATGTTTACAGAGGAAGACTGTTGACTATGAGGGAATTTAGGCCATTTCTTATCAGACAATCTAAGAAGCGCTAATCCTTCAATAACTCAATGACAGGTGTAATCAAAGGAATTATTTGATCTGTTTCCGCCTTTTTTCTAATTCGATATCAAGAAATTGTAATTGTTCTATCTCATCTTTCATCTCATTATTTTCTCTGCCAAGTCTTACGTTTTCCTTACTAAGCTTTGCACTTTCCTTATTAAGTCTTGAATTTTCCTTATCAAGCCCTGAATTTTCACTTTCAAGTCTTACTATTTCTTTGATTATTGTGAGCCAGGTTTGGATTATGTCTGCCTTGCTTCCTTCGGGATCGAGAGATGCATATGTCTCGAGTTCCTTGAGCGTTGCGTGATAATTGGGAGTCGGATTTCTATAATGTGAATAAAGAAAGGCAAGCTGAAGATGTACCATTGCGTTGGCTTTATCTTGGTATTTTTGGGTAATCTCCTGTAACCGAACAATCTCCTTATGAAAACCTGCAGATTTTAATTCTGAATATCTGGCATAAATTGAGTCAAGGTTTGTCTCCTTCTGAAGGCATTTAGGATTACACTGAGATATCAGCACTACCAAAGAAAGGATTGCACATAGTTCAATAATTTTCTGTAATCTGTACATCTTTTATCCTTCATCTAATATCTGAATTGTCATCTTTATGACATTCTAATTTGTCTGATTTATTAATCATCTTTTTTGCGCTGGTCTACTAAACAGACACTGCCAGGAATGGATTTGGCATGTTCCTTCAGTTCAGCAGCTATCTTACCTACCTGTATAGGATTCTTGAGTTCACGATACTGGTTTGATACAACCGCTATGGATATCGTCATTATGGGAAATTTCATTTCTTGCCCCTGGCGATTTCTTCCAGTAATACCACCCCGATCCCTATCCTCAGGGTCATAAAAATCCACGATCATTTTATCAAATCTTTCGATAATAGCACCGCTTATTGCAGGATATCTGTCTGGTGAAGTAATGACAGCAAAGTCATCTCCACCAATATGACCTACAAAGTCCTCATCTATCCCGACCTCTGCAACCACCTCCTCTATTATTCTGGCAGTTGCCTTTATTGCTTCACTGCCTCTTGCATAGCCGTAACAGTCATTAAACGCCTTGAAGCTATCCATATCGAGAAGGCAAAATGCCAGAGGAACACCTGCATTTAACATCCTTTTGAGGACATTTTCTATTGCCTCACCTCCTGGAAGCCGTGTAAGAGGACTCGCATCTAAATACATCCTCTCCAGACGCTTCAGCCTTTTAGCCATTTCACCAAAAGCAAGGTATAACTCCCCCAACTCATCCTGTTTTTGAAGGTTGGATTTATACTCAAACCTTCCTTTTGAGATTTCCTCTGTTGCACGTTTCAATTGATGTATTGAGCCTGAAATATTCCTGGTAATCAGAAGTGCAGCAGTTATGCCCAGAATGATACCTACACCGCATAATACACCTGCAACCCTGAACGCAGTAGTTCCAATCCGTGCAGTCATAAGCATTTTTTCATTTTGAGCGCGCTGGGTTTGAGCAGATATCTCTTTGATCAACCCAATGAGTTCTTCTTGTTTGTTCTTGATCTGGGCATTATATTTCTGTGCGAGGGCGGAAGAAGGAATTTTCAAATATTCAAAGCCTTTAATGAAGAGATTGTTATATTCCATATGGAGAGATGATAAACGGTCAACAGGCACATCATGTTTGATAGGAAGTTCACGAATTTTCTTGACCATGCGGTCAAACTCTTTGCTCCTTTCCCAGAATAAAGCCAATATGTCTGAGCGTTTCAGAATAACATAGCGACGGGCATAAAGCTCTTGTGCAAGCAGGTTATCGATCATTTTGTCAGTAGCCTCTATTACTGGAGCATCTCTCTGTATAATACTCTCGTTAATTTTATTCAATCTCTCAAGGCTTGAAAGGGCAAAAACAGATATTATAATAATCAAGGCTGCAAGGGAAAGGTATCCGAAGAGGATCTTTTTTGCGATGTTGAGTCGGAAAAAGAAGTTAAAAAATCCTTTGATAAGAGAACCTCTACCCTCTATATCTCCATATCGCGTCACGGACATTTGATACCCTGAATCAATTTTTCCCTTCCAAATGGCGAAAGCATCCTGAGTTCCTTTATTATCTCTGGCATAATCTCAATAACCCTGTCTATCTCTGCCTCTGTATTATACCGGCTTAAGGAAAACCTGATCGAGCCATGGATTGCTGTAAAAGGTACCCCCATTGCTCTCAGAACGTGAGAAGGTTCGAGAGAGCCCGAGGTGCATGCTGAGCCTGAAGAGGCGCATACCCCATATTCATTAAGTCTGAGGAGTACGGCTTCTCCCTCAACATATTCAAAACTCAGGTTTGTGGTGTTCTGCAGCCTGTTATTTATGTCTCCGTTTATCCTGACATCGGGGCAGGATTTTAAAAGTGCGGTCTCAAGTTTATTCCGCAACCCTTTCAAATAAGAAATTTCCTCAGTGAGGTTTTTCCCGGCAAGTTCGCACGCCTTCCCAAGTCCGATTATTGAGGCCATATTTTCAGTGCCAGCCCTCCTTCCCCTTTCCTGATGGCCTCCTATTATATATGGATAAAACCTGGTACCTTTTCTAACATACAGGGCACCGACTCCTTTTGGAGCATGCAGCTTGTGACCTGAAAGAGAAAGCATGTCAACAGGTAGCTTCTTTGTGTCTATGGGGATTTTTCCAACGGCCTGGACAGCATCAGTATGAAATAATATGCGCCTTTCTTTGAGGATTTCCGCAATCTCCACAATGGGAAAGACGATACCTGTCTCATTATTTGCGTACATAATGGATACCAAGGCTGTATCCTCATCAAGCACTTTCAATAATTCATCTATACTAAGCTGTCCATTATTATTTACAGGCAGGAATGTTACCCTGAAACCTTTTCTTGCGAGGTGTTTACAGAAATTTAAAACTGCAGGATGCTCAACCCTTGCTGTGATTATATGCCTTTTGCCCGGCAATGACTCAACAGCACTCATTATGGCGGTGTTGTCACTTTCCGTGCCACAGCTCGTGAATATTATTTCTTCAGGTTCAGCGCCAATAAGTTGTGCTACCTTGAACCTTGCTTCTTCAACCTTTCTATGAAGCTGTCCGCCGAAGGTATGCATACTCGAAGGGTTACCATAAAATTCTTTAAGATATGGAAGCATCTCATCAAAGACTTCAGGAGCAACAGGTGTTGTTGCATTGTTGTCGAAATATATTGTATTCATTGGGCCTCTATGACTATTTCCTCGCTAACCAGTTCCCTGAGTTTATCCTGAACACCATTTATGGTTACATCTGCCATAAGACAGCCTGTGCACATGCCACGCAGGGCAATTATAACCTTATTGCCGTCTATATCAATGAGCTCAATGTCTCCTCCATCTGCCTGCAACCCTGGCCTTACCTCCCTCTCGATAATCTCTTGTATAAGGGCAATTTTCTGAAGGTTAGTGAGTTTTTTGGGTATAGCAGGCTTTTCAGGCGTCTTTAGTGACCAAATATCCCTGAGAATTGTCTCGATTTCCCCCCTGCATTCACCGCAGCCGCCACCAGCCTTTGTATAATCTGTGATCTCATCCACTGTTGTAAGATGGTTTTCTATTGCAACCTTCCTTATTTTTTCTTCTGTAACATCAAAACATTTGCAGACAAGCTTGCCTTCTTCCTCAATAACCTTTGGTTGACCCCTGTAATTAGCAATAGCAGCCTCAAGGGCCTCTCTTCCCATGACAGAGCAGTGCATCTTCTCCTTAGGAAGACCGCCAAGAAATTCTGCAATGTCCTTGTTTGATGTCTGTATTGCCTCATCAAGTGTTTTTCCCTTAATGAGTTCAGTAAGCGCAGATGAGCTTGCGATTGCGCTTGCACAGCCGAACGTCTGAAATTTGGCATCCACGATTTTATTTGTATCTTTGTCTATTTTTAGGGTCAACCTCAATGCATCGCCACAGACAATACTGCCGACTTCTCCAACCGCATCAGGATTCTCTATATCACCGATATTTTTAGGGTGCAAAAAATATTCTTTTACCTTATCCGTATATTCCCACATGCTTAATTTAAGCAGAGAAGGCGACCAAATGTCAATTTAAGGACAAAATAATGTTACTAATGCGGTCATTAATAAGGACACATGCAACTTAATTTTAACGTCATGCCCGAAGTCCTTAATCGGGCATCCAGAGCCTTTCTGGATTCCCCGGTCAAGAGGCTATGTCAGAATTACCTTGAAATTTGTCATATGGGAAAAAACGGCTTGAATAGTATTCCCGAGTTCGGTGAACTGGGATCGTTTGAAGATGCGGTCAGAAAAATAGAACTTTCCGATGATTTGACTGCGTTGCAAAAAAACATAGTGACATTAATAGAAATTTACTCTTACCTACATTATTACAGCAGTTGATGCTCGAAAAACAGGTGATGAGGTATTCGAAAACGGAGTAAAATAGACAATAAGCGACTCATCTCCCGAAGTTCACCTTCGCCTTCCACCTGTACTACGCGGGTTTCTTGATGCTGCTCAAAATTGAATCTGAAGAGCGCCGAGTATCGATAACACCTACAAGTTCTCAGTTATCAGAAGTTAAAACTATTGATGATTTACAGGAGAAATACGCATAACGGCTGAAATCAGCGGCGCAGTCTCACCGCGTCCGCTGGGGTGATTTGTTATCTGTTCCGTTTAATTCAGTTTCAATCCTAAAGTATGTACAAATTGTTGTGCTTCTCTTTCATTTTATCCCAAAAACCATGACTCCAATCCATAACAACAACTCCATTCCAATCTTTCGGCAGAGCTTTCAACACTGCATCAACC
>JBGOWS010000064.1:0-10124 GCA_041478735.1 Thermodesulfovibrionia bacterium
CTCCTTTGTAGAACTTTTGACTGTGAGGATGATTATGGGGATACTCCTGGTGTCTTTATTAAGCTTTAACCATCGGGTTACCTCGTTGCCACTGAGATCCGGTAGAACAAGGTCAAGTGAGGATGAGGTCCACTTTCTGTGTTTTTGCTGTTTTGATCGCAGATTTGCCATTTTCAACCCAGACAACCTCATACCCGCTGGTCTCTAAATAATCTTTTGTAACCTTTGCCTGGAGCTTATCATCTTCTACAAGAAGAATTTTTGCCTTTGCCATTGCGGTAACTTATCACATATTTCTTTATTTTTCAATATGTTTTACTTGAATGCTGGCATCTTGGATGTTCTTAAGAATAGTATTGATCCTGGATGAGAAATGTCATTTTTAAACAGGCTGTTGAAAAATGCCTGATGCAGACGATCGTCATTCTGAGCGAAGCGAAGGATCTCGCAGTTTCGGGCATTGAGACCCTTCGCTTCGCTCAGAATGACAGAAAACTTAGTTTTTCAACAGCCTGTGAAGGATTGTTGTCACTGCAAGCAGCAATCTGCTAAACTCTTTCCTATGCCAAATGATCATCCATTAGAAAAAAAATTGTACCAGTTGATTATCAGCAGGCTTGACGGAGAAGATATCCGTTCAATGTCTTCTCAGGAAAGGATATTTGAACTCGTAAGAAAAGGGATTGGCGGATTTTTAATTTTTGGCGGCAAAAGAGATGAAGTAAAGGATTTCATTGATAAAATCCAATCCATCTCAGAGATACCCTTGTTCATAGCATCGGATGTTGAACGTGGTGTGGAACAACAGATAAAGGATACAACCTTATTCCCATGCCAGATGGCTATGGCAGCTGCTATTGATAAAAATAGACCAGGAAATATTACGATCCTTGAAAGTGCAGTAAAGGCAATTGCAGATGAGGCAAAGGATGTTGGAATAAACATGCCTCTTATCCCTGTTCTTGATGTAAATCAAAATCCTGATAATCCCATTATTTGTACGAGGGCATTCTCTGACAATCCTGAAGATGTAGCGTGGTTTGGCTCAGAATATATAAGGACATTAGAGAGTTCAGGACTCATAAGTTGTGCCAAGCATTTTCCAGGACATGGGGACACATCTGTAGACTCCCACATCTTGCTTCCCGTCATCAGCAAATCTTACGAAGATTTAATAAATATAGATATAGTGCCATTCAAAGATGCTATTAATACAGGGGTAAGCAGTATTATGATTGGACATCTGAGTATCCCGGTCATTGATAATAAGCCGGCAAGTTTATCTGGAAGGATAATCACCAATATATTGAGGGAAGATCTGGGCTTTGACGGTCTTATACTTACGGATGCCCTGAACATGAATGCCTTGAAAGACATTGAAAATGTACCTGTGCAATGCATAAATGCAGGAGCTGATATCTTACTGCATCCTGTTGATCCTGATTTGGCGGTTAAAGAGCTTATGTCCGCTGTTGAAACAAATGTAATTGGTGAAAAAAAGATAGAGGATGCAGTAAACCGCATATTAAAGGTAAAGAAAAAAATTAAATATGGTAAACAACAATTCAGTTACGAGGATCATGAAAGACTTTCATCTCTGATTACTGAAATGTCCATAACCAGTGTAAAAAATACTGGTGGGATATTGCCAATTTCTCATAGAAGCAAGCCTCATTTAGTTTTTTCCGGTGACAATAAATTTTTTGAATCCTCCCCATTAAAGAATTATTTTAGTCATGTCTCCATGATTAATGAAAATTTAATTTCTTCTTTCCCTTCTTTTAGAAAACTTAATTTTCCCTCCCCCCCTTTTTCAAATCCCCCCTTGCCCCCCTTTGCTAAAGGGGGCAAGGGGGGATTTTCTGGTGAGATCACCATATTTGCCATATTTACGACTGTTGCTGCATGGGCATGTAGTTCGGGAATAGATGAGAATGAAAAGAACCGGATCAACGAACTCATCAGAAAAGCCGGGAATTCCATTGTCATCTCCTTTGGAAGTCCGTATGTTTTACGCCATTTCAGGGAAGCGGATTTACTTATAGCTGCGTTTGAGCCAACCGGACAGGCGCAGAAAGCTGTCATAAAGTGTTTAACAGGAGAAATGGATTTTAAAGGACATCTTCCTGTTAAACTTAGCAAGCTAACAGGGAATATCAAGTTCAGAAATCTTAATTGAACTGGAAGGTTAAAGTTGAAAAGTGATATCACCCCATATCTTCGAATATTCCGCAGCCGGAGTATTGCTGTAATAACATTCCTTGGTTTTTCCTCCGGGATTCCTTTAGCCTTGACCAGCGGTACTTTGCAGGCGTGGATGACAGTCGCCGGCGTTGATTTACGCACCATCGGCATATTTGCGCTTGTAGGACTGCCGTATACAGTGAAGTTCCTGTGGTCACCGTTTATGGACCGTTTTATCCCTCCGTGGCTGGGAAGGCGCCGTGGCTGGATAATCACAACACAACTCTGTCTTATTATCGGTATTTCAGCAATGGCCTTCAGTTCCCCCCAGCAGACTCCTTTGCTATTAGCTGCGCTTGCCTTGATGGTAGCCTTTACTTCCGCTTCTCAGGATATTGTTATTGACGCATACCGAACTGACATTTTGCACGAACAGGAGCGCGGAATAGGAGCAGCTGTTTTTGTAATGGGGTATCGCATTGCAATGCTTGTCTCTGGTGCGCTGGCACTTGTCCTATCCGATCATATCGGATGGCGGAACACTTATTTATTAATGGCTGGTGTAATGTGTGTGGGAATAATATCAACGTTTCTGGGACCCGAGCCAGAGGAGAAAGTAGTTCCCCCGCGTAGCCTCCTGGAAGCTGTACGGGGACCTCTGAAGAATTACTTTTCAAGAAACTCTGCTATCTCCCTGTTATTGTTGATAGTGCTCTACAAGTTAGGAGATGCTTATGCAGGCACTTTGACTACTGCTTTTCTTATTAGAGGGGTAGGTTTTTCTGTAAGCGAGGTGGGCACCATTAACAAGGGGCTTGGATTTGCTTCATTGATTGTGGGTGCAATATTCGGGGGCACCCTGATGGTGCGGCTTAGACTTTTTCGCTCTTTGCTGATTTTCGGTATACTGCAGGCAGTATCAAATCTGTCATTCATGTTTCTCGCATGGATGGGTAAAAGTTACGGGATGTTGATTTTTACTGTTGCCTTTGAAAACTTTAGCGGTGGTATGGGTACAGCAGCCTTTGTCTCACTTCTTATGGCAATGTGCAACCATCGCTACACCGCAACGCAATATGCACTGTTATCATCCCTTGCCGCTATTGGGCGGATATTTATAGCACCTACATCTGGCTATCTTGTGGAATCAATAGGCTGGGCCAGTTTCTTCTTTATCACCTTTCTTACTGCCCTGCCCGGGTTGTGGCTTTTATGGTGGCTGCGGCATAAAGTTTCGGATCTGAGAAGCGAGACGGGTTAAAAACTTCCGTGCTAACTTGAGCGACACCAGGGATCTTTCATGAATAGATAAAAGGCGGGCATTGTGTTTGAGCGGTTTATTTTGCCGATAGTCAAATGGTGTTTTTTATAAAGATAAAGAGGCAAAATCCTCGGAGGTCGGAACGACCGAGAATGAGCGAAAATACAATGCCCGCCTCGATCAAGCTTTGAACTGTCTAAAAATATCGTAGGAGCGAAAGTCAATCCTACTTATTAGGAACTTTGGGTCTGAATACAATTATGCCTGGTTTGCCTGTTATATATTTTTTGAAATCCTGATCAACCACTTTCCTGTGTTTTTTTAAGGAAGAGGCATGTCTTAAATAAGTTTTATCTCCTTCTTTGATAATAATTCCAACATGCGAAACATCTAACCCTTGTTTGTTTGAATATATCCCAATATAATCCCCTATACTGAGTTTATTTAAGACTGAATCATCAATCGCAACTGAAGGAATATATTTAATTTCCCGCAGCACGGGGTGAACCCCTGGAATAAAATACGTTCCATCTTCTTTCTCATTAAGCGTTTTTTGAACTTTTATCGTTCTTTGAGCACCGATTTCTTCGGTAATGTCATCAATAAAGTCTGAGTTGAATTCCCGCCAGTCTGTGAAGAAGTGATTTCTATTCTCAAAGGCAATTCCTTCTGTTTTGTATCTCATCTTTCTTAAATTAACCTTAAATTCAGAAAAAGAGTTAGATAACCGCATTGCCTCTATGTAATCAATAAATGTAAAGCAATCAACCCCTTCCAGGTTTAGCACAAAGGCTTCAGGTCTGTTTATGTCTCCGATTAAAGTTGATTCGATATAATCCAGATCCAGAAGTTGCCCGGAAAGGAAGTCTATACGCCTGGAAACATCTTTAATTTTAGAGGATTTATGTATGATATGATCTAATTCCTTTTGCGAAAATTTACCTAAAAGTATATGCACCTTTTGTTCTCCAGTTATCGTTATAATAATAAATTATGAGGTTCTTGCAAAAGTCACAAAAGTGCACTAAATGTCATGCTGAATTTATTTCAGCATCTAAGACCCTCTCTCCTCAGGCGAGTCCGCCGAGGCGGAGAAACAAGTTCAGGGTGACAAAACAAGGACTTTTGCAAGAGCCTATTATCTAAGATCATATGATCCTGTGCTATGATAATCGAAAATGAAGACTATAGATATACATACCCATGGCATAGGCGGTTATGATACAAGAACAGCCGACGAAGATCATATCCTCAAAATAGCTGAAATACACGGTTCATACGGGGTTTCTGAGATCATACCTGCAGTATACCCTGCTGCCAAACATGTAATGAGAGAAAATATGATGGCAATAAGAAATGCAATGGGAAAACAGCGGGCATTGCTCAGCGACCAGCAGGCAGCATTCAAGAGTAAGAAATCAGAAATCAATACGCTGGCAAACTTGAAACTCGGAACTCAAAACTCAAAATCTTCTAAGATAGCTGGTGTTCACCTCGAGGGTCCGTTCCTCAATCCGGAGAAATGCGGTGCTCTGAATGCAGCGGAATTCATTGAACCAAACGAGTATAATTTCAAAGAACTCATTGAAGGTTTTGAGGACATAGTAAAGATAATCACCATTGCACCTGAAATAAAAGGGGCTACCGGTCTTATTAGAAAGATGTCTGACATGGGGGTCCTAGTAAGCATGGGGCATTCCAATACAACATATGCTGAGGCAGAGGCTGGGTTTAATGCAGGTGCAAAGGGGATTACACATATCTTCAATGCAATGAGTGGGTTCCATCACAGGGAGCCGGGACTTGCAGGGTTTGGAATTTTAAATCAGGATATTTATATTGAGTTAATAGCAGACCCCTACCATCTTCATTCAAAAACCCTTGAATTGATATTCAAAACAAAGAATCATGACAGGATAATAATAGTGTCGGATACAGTAAGAGAGACAAAAACTTCTTCATCTTCTATCTTCAAGGAAGGTATCACCGATACTTACGGTAAACTTTCGGGTGGCTGTATGACCATAACTGAATCTTCAAAAAGACTTATTAAAATGGGATATAATGAAGATGACATAATGGCGTTCATAATAAGAAATCCCGAAAGGTATTTATCAGGGGGATAAATCACCCCGAAATAGTGAATTCCAGAATGGATTCCTGATATTTTCTCTGATGTAAAATAAAGCCTGATTAACCCAAAAAATGCAATTCATTAAATTTACAGGTGGGCATATGTGTAGAAAAAGCTTTACCAGCAGCACCTTTGTAAGACATCCGATACTCAGTGAACTTGTATATTTTCATTTATAACGAATTGATAACAATAAATATCCAAATTCTGCTTTGTAAAGGTTTTTATGCGCATATGCCCGCCATAATTAACAGACTGCATTTTTCTGGTTAACTAAAATTTTTAAATCAGAACCTGGTTTTTCTCAGCTCCTTTGTCATATCTCACTCTGACATTTGTTGTTTTCCAGAAGGTTGCATCTGTCTCTGATTTTCAAAAGGAGTCGCAGGTCTTTTCGAAGGCTTCACCGATCTTTCAGGCTGTTTTTCCAAAACAGGTTCCATAGTTTTCATTTGCCGTTCAATTATCTTGCCCTCTGACTTTTCTTTCCCGCGCGGTTGAATCTGCTGAGGGACAGATTTCTTTTCAGATGGTTGTATCTCAAAAGAAGGTTCCCTGGTTTTCTTTTGCCTTTCGATTATCCTGCCCTCTGGTTTTTGTTTTTCAGATGGTTGTATCTGCATCTCCGGGATATATTTCTTTTCGCCTTTGTATATCTGTCTCTCAGGAACTGTTTCCCTTTCCATGTATGGCCTGGTCTTGAGACTCCTTGGCTCTTTTAATGTCCTCATGGGCATTGTCTTCTGCGGGGATTCAGGTCTCAGCACAGAAGCCTTCTTTTCTTTTATCAATGGCTTCTCTCTTTTTAAATCCCTGATTTTTATATCCCTTATTTTTTGAGGTGGTTGTTCTGATTTTGGAATCTCCTTTATGATTGGCATGAATGCTGATTTTTCCGGTTTAATCTGTGGCCTGCCAATACTTAATCTTTCCCTGAGAAACGGGTTCTCCTTTATTTTTACATCCACATGTTTCCCTGTGACGAAGGTATCATGGTGTACAACTGTCACAGCATTATTTACATGTACATTTTTGTACACATTTTTTATTACGGTTTTATGAACATCTATGTTGATTATATTTACGCTGCTCGGTCCGTAATAGCCGTAACCATAATATATATCCCTGGGTGCAAGTGGAACCCACGACACATATGTGGGGGTATAAACCCAGCCCACAAATCCGGGACCCCAATAAGCAGCACCCCTGACAGGCGGAACCCAGGCCCACCCTATAGAGACAATATATGTCCATCTTCCATAATGATAAGGGACCCAGCCCCAGGGCTCATAAGAAACCCATGTGTAGTCACTTCCGATCCACACCCACCTGCCAATCCTGTACGGAGCCCATCCAGCGGAAACGATAACTGTTGGTGTCCAGACATAGCCATAGTCTGTCGTATATGCCCATTTCCCGTTTTTATCAAAGTCATAAGCGTATGCATCAAGCTCATCGGGCAGATATCGTTGGCTGTATCTCCCCTCGACGAGTTTTCTGTCTCTTTCCCTGTTCCATCTTTCCCATTCATCAGGAGGACCCAATGGAGAGAGTTCCGCAAAGAAATCTTCCCCGGCAGACAGGGTATTGCCTGCGCTGACCCTTGTCTTACCGTTTCTGCTTTCTGCATATACCGCACCTTTGAATACAGATATTTCGGTTTTACCATTCTCTGATACATCAATTCTGAATTTCGACCTGTCATCTGCCCGTACTGAAGAGACAGGTGTGTCCATTTGAAGAATACTGTCCCTCCCCCTGAAATTCACGTAAGCATGTCCGGTGGTTAAGTAAAATTGAAAGGAACCTTCCTCTATTGTAAGTATTTGGAGAGAGGAGTTTTCATTAAGCCTGACAAAAGTCCCATCGCTTAACTGCAGTTCTACAGTGCCAGATTCAGGGACCCATAATTCGTCTCCTGCAAGCACCGGCATATTTATAGACGCAGGAACCCATACTGATGTATCCTCTGGTTTTAGCTGCACATTGCCCTTTATCAGGCTTATATGCATGGATCCAAAGGTTGCTGAGTAAGAATATGCCGGCAGTAAAAAAAGTATCAATGTGGTAAATATGAGTTTATAAATTTTTATTTGAATTCTCCTTTTTTATTTATTAATTATAAACCTATTTAAGGAGAATTAGTTTCTTTTTAGTTCGAAAACCTTTATAAACATATTCAGGGATTAAGCAGCCTTTGATATAATAGTTTTAAAATAATGTAACAAAAGAAATGCGGCTTGCAGGGAGAATGGAGAGCGGATTCAATAAGTTAGCGGTGGTTGCAGGTAAAATCTAAAATATTCTTTTTAAAACTTTTATAGACCTGGAGGTTTTATATGTCAGAAAGAGTTATTATTTTCGGCAAGGCAGGATGACCTTTTACAGAAAAGGCTAGGTCAGCCTATGGAGAAACCGCAAAATACTTCGATGTTAAATCAGACAGTACAAAATTAGAGGAAATGTTAAAGCATTCCGGTGGTGTCAGGAAAGTGCCGGTTATTATTGAGGAAGGCAAAGTGACCATAGGTTACGGAGGTGCGTGAGGTGTGTGATCTCCGGTAGTTTACCGGGAAATCATAAAGGAGGAATATATCAATCTCAGGTATTTAGAAGCCCCAAATAAGGGATACCCTGATTTACAACATTGTTCCACTTTTGATAGTGTTAAATATAGTGTTAAATAAGGATGAGAAAATAAAGTTCCATATCATGTAGTACAAACAGGGATATTTTTTCTGATATTATTTTGAATATAATAAATCTAAAGCCTGAATTGAGCTGACAATTTTAAAGGCTTCATCATATAACTTGACTTTTACATAGTATGTTTCTATACTAAACAATTAATGTGTAATTCATATGTAATTGATTTAAGGAATTTGTAAACCTTAACGCCCTTTTTAACAAGGAGTCATACCATGAAAACGTACAGGTTTATTTCTTTAATCCTTATCCCCACGCTTATCTTTACAAATTTCATCTTTACAACGCATGTCTTGGCCCAGGAGCCTATAGCCTTCGGAGAAATTAAGGCATCAGGTGTTGTTCAGATTGAATCTTCAACCGGGCAATGGGTAAAGATGCAGGATGTCTATCCACTTCTTAAAAATACAAAACTCAGAACAGGAGAAGGGGTTGTTTTTATTACGATGAAAGATGGATCAAGAATTGACCTTTCAAAAGGGACAGAGGCTGTTATTGATGTACTGGATGGAAGTTATACTATTAATCTCGCAAAAGGAACTCTCTATTTTGATATGCTCCCGTCTGCAACACTTACCGTTATTACCCCACGCACAACTGTTTTGACTGGCCAGAACCCCAAAAATAATCAGGGAATTATTGTAAGTAGTGATAAGGGTACAGAGGTCAGGAATATTGCTGGAAATACCAAAATTAGCTTTTGCGGATTGCAGCCGAGAGCTTTGGCTGACGGTGAAAGCCTGTTTGTCTCTACAAAAGGTGAGTGTAAGGCGATAGCGGCGGCAGAAGCTGGAGGAAAAGGAACAGCAGGTGGAACAGACAAAAAGCTCAGTACTACCCTGATTATAGGCGGACTTGCTACAGCAGGCATCATTGTTGCCCTGTCAGCATTAGGAGGAGGAGGGGGAGGAGTCGCAAGTCCCTCGGCTCCACCTCATTAGTACGATTTTCCCATTTTATGGTATATGCGGTTGTAGCACAGACTATGCTGCAAAGACCCCTCCTAATGTAGATTTTGCAATCAAAAAAAAGACCGAAAGATTGAATGAAGTTATTATGGTGGGTGCTGCAAACAAGACCAGCACAACGGATGACTATTTAATCGGCCCTGAAGACCTCCTCGATATAGAGGCATATAATGGTGAGGATATTAAAAAGACTGTAAGGGTCAATTCACAGGGCGACATCGCACTCCCGCTTGTAGGTATTATCAGGGCAAAAGGCATGACAACTTCAGAACTCGAGAAGGTGATTACCGGGAAGCTCGAAAGGTATGTGCAGGAAACTGTTGTAAATGTCTTTGTAAAGGAGTATCACAGCCAGAGGATATCGGTTGTTGGCGCAGTAAACAATTCTCAGGTATACGCAGTAACCGGCCAGAGATACCTTATCGATATGCTTATGACAGCAGGCGGCCTTAAGGAAGATGCAGGGAATATATGTTATGTTATCCGGCCGGCAATGCATAACTCACCGGACAGCCGAACCACTACGATTGTAATTGATCTTGATGAGCTCCTTATTAACGGTAATTTTGCCTGACATCCTCCTTGCAGAGAATGATATAATTATTGCCCCGCAAAGAGGTATCAAAAACTTTTTCAACGGTTTTATAAGTACTATTAAAGGGTTCATATCTTTCGGGAAAGGGTTTTAGAAGACAGAGTGACAGTAAATAACAACGAGGAAAAAGACAGAGCACTGGATAGATCTCGCGAATACCCTTTAACATCACCCCAACCTTTATACTATCCCCCTAACACAGAAGAAGAAGTACATCTCAGGGACTATCTACATATCATATTAAGACGGAAATGGATCGTAATCACCTTTCTTGCA
>JBGOWS010000142.1:0-5860 GCA_041478735.1 Thermodesulfovibrionia bacterium
AAAAAGCCTATTAATAAAAGAACTACGACAGATACAAAACCTATAGCCCCAACAGTTAATTCAACAGCCTTTTCTTTCCTTTGCCATTTCACGGCCAATTAATACCTCTCCAAATCCCCCTCCCCTTAATCCCCTCCCACCAGGGGAGGGGAATTTTAGAGAATTCCCAACCTCAAAAGAAAGGGAAATCTCTTTAGCCCTCCTCTTTGACTGAGAGTTCTCTTCATCTTCCCTCCCCCTTGAGGGGGGAGGAGTAGGGTGGGGGTGCTATTACAACTACTTTATGCTCACATATTTAACTTCATTTACGATCTTCTGCCCTTCGTTTGAAAGCACAAACTCGATGAACTTAGCTATCGCACCTGCAGACTTGCCTTTAGTGTACATAAAAAGAGGTCTTGCAACCGGCCAGGAGCCGTCACGTACACCTTTCACAGAAGCGATCATGCCATTTACTTTAAGAATCTTAATTGACTTATCAATATATCCTATTCCAATGTAGCCGATTGAATATCTATTTTGAGCAACGGTTTGGACAGCCTGTCCATTGGATGCTACAAGAAGTGCATCAGGTCTCACCCTGTCACCTTTCATAACTTTTTCTTCCCATACCTCGTATGTCCCAGAACTTGTGTCTCTCGAGACAACTGCAAAAGGCCTGTTTGGTCCACCAAGCTCTTTCCAGTTTTTGATTTTGCCATTGTAAATATCCCTGAGCTGCTCCAGAGTTATATTGTCAATCTTCATCGAGGGGTGGACTACAGGAACTATTCCATCAAGTGCAACTTTGTGGGCCGTAAGGATAACTCCTTTCCTTTTTCCAACTGCTATTTCTTTATCTTTTGCTTCCCGTGAACTTGTTGCTATATGGGTAGTCCCATCAATGAGCGCCTTAATACCTGTTCCTGAGCCGCTTCCTGATACATATACCTTGATATCCGGGTGTTTCTTTACAAATACCTCTGCTGCCATCTGAGCGATAGGTAAAACGGTCGTTGAGCCATCAATCCTCAAATCTTCAGCATAAGAGAGACCCATAAATGAGCAAGCAAAGATAAAGGAAAATAAAATTGTTAAAAAGTTTTGCATGATTTCTTCCTCCTGATATATAGCAGTATACTCAGTAATTGTTACAGTTATATTACAAACTCATTAAATTTCTGTAACAAGCCTTTGATATTAAAGCTAATATCTATCACGGTTATTAAAAGTCGCTACTTTCAGCCTGCAATCCTCGATAACCTCTTTTGGAATCAACTTAAGCGCTGCAATAACAAGAGCTGGTACAATGATTGCATCGTCGAGATGTCCAATAACAGGGATAAAGTCAGGGATGATGTCGAATGGCAGCCTAGTATATCCTATCGCGAGAGCGAGAAGGAGTTTAGCTGTCTTTGGCGTTCTGCGATCTTTTAAGATAAGCTTATAGACCTTGAGCTCCTGTTTAAGGTTTTTACCTACACTTTTTAACCTTTCCAGAATATTTTTTAAATATTGTTTCATATCCTAAATTAGCATGGATTCATACATTGTGGAATTGCAAAAATTAAATTTGTATTTGTATCCGCTTTTAAAAAGAAACCTGCAAAGTTGCTTGCACTCTTTTATCATCAGATTTATCGCTTTGCTTAAAATTCACCGTATCATAATCAACAAGGATCATGTTCTTATGCTGCGTATCTATATGATAGGCAACGCCTGCAATGTATCTGTTATTTTCATCGCCTTTTACATCTTTATTAGGATCAAAATGATCATAGCGGCCAATGATGCTGATTTTTTTATGGGGTTTTAATTCAGCAAAAAAGGAATAACCGTCTTTCTTGTTTTCATCATCACCTTTTTGATTCCCTTTGCCCTGATAATATTGGCCTGTCAGGGTAGCATATCCATGCTCAAAACTTACGAATCCGAGATTCGCTTTCCAGTCGGGATTGGTGTCTTTATTGTTACCCTTTCCGGTTATTCCAAAATAGGAAAGCTGAAGACCGGGTATAATGTCAGGCAATGGTCTTACTGTCAACCTTCCCTCCAAAACCTTATTCTGATTCTTCTCGGATGCATGGTATCCGCCTCCATTATAGATTCCTGCGGACATGCTCCCGTAACGACCAGGATAGTGGCTGTTTACCTTATTCTGATAATCTTCGCCGATTATCCCACCAAGTAGTGAGGTAAATGTTATGCCAATATCAGCTGAATTGAAGATTCCATTTCTCTCGAGAAACATTGTATCCTGACAGCGGTAAAAATTCGCATGTTCTTCATAATCAAGCCACGGTATGTGAACTATACCGACTTCAATAAAGGGCTTTGTAAAAAAGGCGAACTCCGGGAGATTAAACTGACCATACAGGTACTTAATCCTGACAGTAAGAGAACCTTCAAGATTGCTCGCAGGGTCTTTTACTGTTGTTACATCAGTGGTTATCCTGCCTTTGAACCATGGAAGGAGTTCTTTTTCTACAGTTAGATAACCTCGCTTTATATCAAACCTGCTGAATCCTTCTCCACCAGTGGTATTGCCTGTTTCTCCATTTTGATAAGAAAGGTACCACAGTCCTCCAAATTTGAAACCTTTGAGTGCCTTAACAATCTTTTCGAGATCCTTATTTTCTGCAGGCAAAGACTCAGTGACTTTCTGTTCAATCTTTTCTACTCTTTTATCCTTTTCTGCTGTTTCCTTCTCCATATCCTGCATTACCGAGATTGCCTCTTGTTGGGTCAGGATACCCTTTTCCACCAGCTTCTTTAAAATCGGGTTTGTAATATCGGCAGCGGCTGCAGTTCCTGCTAACAACAGTATGCAGCAGATACCTGAAAATAAAACAGAAAACTTTCTCTTCATAAGCCATCCTCCTTTTAATTGTTTTGTGGCAATCTGATACTGATGACCATACTTTAATGTTTAAATGTTACAGGAATATTAAGGAGAGATTAAATTTTGGTTAAGTGATAGGGCAAATAAGGTGCACTGTTGTACCCTTTCCCTCAGTGCTCTCAATCCTCATCTCCCAGCCGTGTGCTTTTACGAGATGTTTTACAATTGCAAGGCCAAGGCCAGTACCACCAAGTTCTCTTGAACGTGCTCTATCAACCCTGTAAAATCTCTCTCCGATACGGGAGAGGTGTTTCTTGGGAATACCGATTCCGGTATCCTCGACAGTGATTTCTACGAAATCACTGAGTGATAAGTCATTAATCCCCCCTTTAGTAAAGGGGGGGATAAGGGGGGATTTGAACGTTGAACGTTGAACTTTAACTGTTACTCCTCCTTCCTCTGTAAACTTTATTCCGTTATCCAAAAGATTAAGGAGTATCTGAATCAAACGATTTCTGTCTGATCTTATTTCCTGTGTTTCAGGAGATATCTCTTTTTTGAGATAAAGCCCTTTACCCTGGGCCTTGTCTTTCAAAGTCGTAAAGGAAGCATCTATTACTTCATTAAGATTGACAGTTGCCTTCTCTAATTTTATATCTCCGAACTCTATCCTCGAAAGTGTCAGAAGATCACTTACAAGTGAATTCAGGCGCTCACTGTGGTTCTTTATTGTCTCAAGAAATTTACAGGCATTCTCTTTATCATCAATTGCGCCTTCAAGAAGTGTCTCAGCAAAACCCTTAATCGCAGTAATGGGCGTTTTTATTTCATGGGAAACATTTGCTACAAAATCCTTTCTCATATCTTCAAGTTGTTTGAGTCTGGTAATATCATGAAATGTTAAAATAACCCCTGATATATCCCCCTTGACAGAAAAGGGTGCTGCAGTGACCATTAAATAAACATCTTCCGGGTGAGTAACTTCAATTTCACGGGATACTGCTTTCCCACTTTCGACTACCTTACCGGTGATATCCATAAGTTCAGCTTTCCTAAGTGTCTCCATTAGTGTATTGCCTTCAATATTCGATTCGACCCCGAAAAGGTTTGCTATGGCGGAATTACTTAAGATTATCCTGCCCTTAGTGTCCGTCAAAATTAATCCATCAGACATATTCCTGAGGATCGCCTCAATCTTATGTTTTTCTTCTTCACTCTGTGTAAGCCTTTTATTAAGTTCATGAGCCATGTTACTAATATTCTTACCGAGTTCTCCAAGTTCACCTTTTTCCTTCGGAAATATCCGTTTCTTGAGATTCCCTGCTGCAATCTCTCTTGAAAACGCAGCAATCTCCTCAATAGATTTCGTAATCCTTCCTGTCTGTAAGAGTCCTATCAGAATGACTATGAATAAGGCTGCAATGGAAGCAATGATTATCCTCATCCTTATTTTATCTATGGCTTTTTCAATACCATGAAGGGGCATAGACAATCTGAGGAATCTTTTATCTGAGTTTTGATTGATTGCAATTGTGAGATAGAATAAGTCCCTCTGAAGAGTCCTGCTGAACCTGATAGAGCTGCCAACATCACTGATCGCCGCATCTTTAATCTCTGGTCTGTCCAGGTGATTGTCCATCTTATCTGAAGGTTCATCAGAGTCTCCTAAAACACGACCTGAGCTGTCAATGATTGTTACCCTTGCACCTGTCTTTTCTTTAAATCTTTTGCAGAAACTATCAAAATCATCTGTAAACGATAATGGTATCTGATCAGCTATTAAACGAGCCTGTATAATAAGGCTTTCCCTGAGCTTTGAGATATAGTTATCCTTAATGACGCTGGATAGATAGAGTTCAAGTGAAATGAGGAACAGAGGCGCAATTATAAGATATGTGATTAAGATTCTCCTGAATAAAACCCGTTTCATTACTTACTCATTGAAGAAATAGCCTATGCCGCGCATGGTCCTGATATATCTGGGGTTAGCAGGGTTCTCCTCAACATGAGACCTTAACCTTCTAATATGCACATCAACTGTTCTCGGTTCAACAAATGCCTCATCACGCCATATTGCATCCAGAAGCTGTTCCCGGCTGAATACCTTCCCTTTTCTTTCAGCAAGATAAAGCAGGAGTTTAAACTCTGTTGCACTTAGTTTGACAGGTTTTCCTTTTATTGAAATGTTATATCTCTCTTTGTCTATCTCAAGTTCTCCTATCTTAAGTAACTTTTCTCTGACAGGTTTTTCTTTTGATCTCCTGAGGACAGCCTTTACCCTTGCCACAAGTTCCCTTGGACTGAATGGCTTAGTCACATAGTCATCCGCTCCCATCTCGAGGCCGACTATCTTATCCACTTCTTCTCCCTTTGCAGTGAGCATTATAACAGGCAGACCTGCTGTATTTGGATCATTTCTCAAAATACGGCAGAGTTCAATGCCCTGAATTCCGGGAAGCATTAGGTCAATTACCACAAGGTCGTATTTGCCTTTTCTTAATTTCGAGAGGGCAGCCTCACCATCCGAGGCTGAGTCTACAGTGAAACCTTCTTTATTTAGATTATATGTAACAAGCTCAACGAGGTCAGCCTCATCATCAACAACAAGGATATGCATTGGTGAGTCCACATAATACTTATAGCACTATCTTCTGTTCTTATGCAATAATGACAAGATTCTCTTTTATTGACTTTAGACTCATTTTTTTATATCCTAAACTCCAACGAGGTAACTACACAAAAATGAGATTTTTCCCAAAATCTATCGACTTTTTTGAGATATTCGATAAGGTGGCATCAAACATCTCAAATGCCGCTTCGCTCTTCGTTGCACTTTTGGAGAACTTTGACAACATCGATGCCAGGGCAAACGAAATACATGAATTAGAACAGGACGGCGATGTTTTAACACATGACATCATGAAGAACCTTAACAAAACCTTCATTACTCCCATAGACACGGAAGATATCCATGCCCTCGCGTCAACATTAGATGATGTCCTGGACCTTATCTGGGCTGCTGCTGACAGACTTACAGTG
>JBGOWS010000149.1:0-5502 GCA_041478735.1 Thermodesulfovibrionia bacterium
ATTATACTTTTTGGATTAGTGTTTACATACGGATGGGCTACATATCAAAGGAATTTTGTATGGAAGGATGAAGTCACCTTCTGGTCGGATGTAATAAAAAAGTCACCGGATAAGGCAAGGCCCTATAATAATCTCGGCCGTGCATATCTCACAGATAAGGCATTCCCGCAGGCTGTCCCTTTTCTCAAAGAGGCTCTCCGTCTGAATCCCTATTTTTCTTATGCTCATTATAATCTCGGCATATCCTATCAGGGCGTGGGCTTATACGATGAAGCAATAACTGAATACCAAAAGGCCCTCTATGGTACAAGGCAACCATATTTTGCAAAAGTTCATAACAACCTTGGAGTCTGTTATTTTATAAAAGGCTGGACAGATATGGCTATTGAGGAATTCAACAAGGCATTAAGTATAAATCCCGACTTCGCCGATGCCCGCTTTAATTTAGACGTAGCATACAGGGCAAAGGGAAAATATACCCGACAGTTGCATAAATAACGCATCTGAATATACAAAGAAGGTTTAGAATAAAAGCTTTGCATAGGATTTTACCGACGAGTAAGGAATTCACTTAAAGTGAACTTCTTTTTGTCATTATCCGGCTTGACCGGATAATCCAGAACCTTTCTCTGGATTGCCCGATCAATTCGGGCAATGACGATTTTTAACTATTTTTATGCAACGTTTAGGTATACACTGGCCAATGAACAGATAAAAAAGGCTGAGAGCCCGGAAAAGGGCAAATAAAAAAGGGCGTTGTGCTTGGCACAACGCTCTTCATTTACTCTTCTTAAATCAGGTTAATCCGCATTCTTCGTAGTATGACATGTAAAGCAACCAGTATCAGCTGTGCCACTGCCAGCTATCATAGTAGTGTAATCCCATCTCAAAAGATCAGCTTGATTTGAACCGTGCGCCCTGTGGCATGACAGGCATGAAACTATAGCACCAGTAACACCACTACCATCGTTAGGAAGAACTATCGCGCTACTGGTTGCAGGAACAGTTCCTCTTGCAACAGGTGCCTGAACACTGTACGCATTGCCAGCATCCGGGTTATAAGCGCTATATTCTGTCCCGGCGCCCCTGCCTAATACTATGTCAGTAGGATGTCTGAGCCATGGAGTACCAAGTGTAGCATCGTCTATATAGCTGTGGTAGACGCCATGACATTCAGCACACAGATAGCTGATAGTGCCTTTATCAGCATAGCCGGCAGCTGTCGAACTCCTTACGGTTAGATCATTATACCCGTAGTACTCGTTGTGGCTTGAAGAGTCCTCATTCCAGTTCCATCGGCTCTGTTCCAGTCCCTTAATGCCGCTCAGAAATCTGAAACTATTGCCGACAGTCGTAGGGCTTGATGCCTGGGTAGCTGTCACTCCGGTATTACCATGATGTGCACCTTTGATACCTGGAAAATCACCAACTGCACTGTGGTTACCATGACAGCCTAATTGTCCGGCACAGTTAAGCTGAGCTGACCAGGTAGCAACACCGTTGTTGATCTGACCGTCGTTTAATGCACCAGGGGTAGCGCCAGCATGCCAGCCTGGAGGTGTATAGCCCAAATTTGCGGCTATTGCAACATCCTGACCTACAATACCAGCAACATTGTGCCCTCTGCTATCAGTTGCGCCATAACCGGTAGCTACCCAGTAAAAATCACCGCCTGCCAGTGTATTACTTGCACCCTGTCCACCAGGGGCAGTAGTATGAAACACAATAGGAGCAGTATAACTGTTAGTTTCACCTGTCGAACCCGTATGGCAAGATATACAGCCAGCTCTCAGCAGGTACCCATAGGGAGTATCTTGATCAGCCATTCTTGTGCCATTCTGGCTGTTGTGCATGGTGTGGCAGTTAACGCACGCTCCCGAGATAGCATAAGAAGAACCATACGTGACTAAGAGAAGAGACACAATTGCTATTAAACCTATTAATACCTTTTTCATTCTCTTTACACCCCCTTCCATATTAAGATTAATATTTAAGCTTCAATTCAAGCTTATTGCCACTTAATCTTCAGGATAGCAAAGGAATCTTGGCATAGAGCCAAAAGCAATTGTTCTAAAACCCTTACTATCCACAACATAATAAAGCACAGCAATCATTATGCTAGCTTTGTCTAACTTCTAAAAAAAACATACTACTACGAAACAATAAGCCTTGCTCTTAGCTTTATGCAATTTTATTTAAAAATATTGTAACCATTTTTGTCAAGCATTTATTACATTTTTTGTTAATATATTTAAAAATTTGGTCATCGATTGAAAAA
This sequence comes from Thermodesulfovibrionia bacterium, assembly GCA_041478735.1. GTDB lineage: Bacteria > Nitrospirota > Thermodesulfovibrionia > Thermodesulfovibrionales > SM23-35 > JBGOWS01. Next base: position 2,279 of record JBGOWS010000149.1, read on the forward strand.
ATATCCTCTCGCACAGGGATTTCTGCATCATAATCCCCGTCCAAGAACACCAGTCAAAACCATCTCTAACCCAGTTACTAAAAAGTTCATAGGATGGTTTCATCTTGTCATTGCCCCGAAAATACCCCTCACCCTAACCCTCTCCTCTTTGAGCCGTTGGCTCCGAGCCATAGGCCACAGGGGGAGAGGGGACTATTTCTAATTTCCCCCTCATTTGATGGGAGACCCTCTCTAATTTCCCCTCCCTTGATGGGAGGGGTTGGGGAGGGTGATTATTTTTATGCTCCTTTTCGCCCTTTACCTTACTACGTCTTTAGTCATTGCCCCTTTCTTGTATGGCAGGTAAAGCAACCGGTCTCGGGTCCGCCACCGCCGGCAACCATTTTATCGTAGTCCCATCTCAGAATATCACGGTACGGGCTTGCATGCGCCCTATGGCACGAGAGGCACATGATTATACTGTTCATATCAACATCATTCTCTCCGCCTGTGGGCTTATCAAAAGCAACAGGCGCCTCAAGACTATATCTTATATAGTCCTGATATTCAGAGCCTGCAAAGCCGCCGTGTACAGTGCTGAATGCGATGTCAGAAGGATGCCTGAGCCATAAAGAGTTATAAACCTGACCAACTTCTCTGCTGCCACCGAGATTTGGATGAGGATGAAATTTTGCATGACATTCACCACAGAGGTAACTTATTGTATCCATCGAGGTATGGAACATATCACCTTTATAACCATTATGATTGTTAATGGTAGCCCGGTATTCCCAATCTACATGCTCCTTGCCTTTTATCCCGTAAAGAAAACGGTAACTTTTACCCACAGTCGATCCATCAATTACACGGTCATCTGAATGATGTGCCCCATAAATTGATTTAAACGGATCCCCTATAGTCCTGTTTCCATGACATCCCCATGTACCAGCACAGGTAAGTTGCTTCTGCGGTGGCCACTCTGCAGGACCTATACCGCCAGGAATTATAACGCTTCGTATAAAACCAGGCGGTATGTCCATAGGTGGATTTTCTTGAAGGGAAATTTCTGAAACATTGTGTCCTTTAGAATAATCAGGGTTATAGCCGTCTGCAACATAATAGAAGTTACCAGCTGCAAGGTCTCCATTTTCCATATGGTGGAATACCTGCGGAATCCTTGTTTTACCGGCGGTTATAATATTTTGAGTCCCGCCGGGGTTCTGACCGTGACAGCCCAGGCACCCACCCTCTGTCAGGACAGGAAACGGCCCTTCCCGCCCTCCATATGTCATTTCCTCACCGCCACGACTATAGTGCATGCTATGGCAATCCTTGCACTTCCCTTTAACGCGTGCATTAACATCTTTAGCAAAGAGCATAGAGCATAGAGCTAAAAGCAAAAAGCATAAAATTATCAGGTTTGTTGGGTTTGTTGAGTTTGTTGGGTTCATTTTTTATTTTTATATCTCTTTTCGTTTTTAAGTAAATAGGTTATAAAGCCGCTGTCTAATTTAGATACTCTTTCGGCCTGATTATAAATATTATCAAAGGTTTCCTGAGTAATATACTTTTGATCTAATGGCACGTAGGATTCACTTTGTACCTCAGTTGCTGAACTCTTTGAGACGAAAAGATACTGCACAAATTCCCTATTACTACGTCTTGAAAATCCCTCAGCTATGTTGCTCATACTCGAAACCGCAGCATCAGTAATTTGATCCCTTAATCGATAATCTTTCTTGAAGTTTTCACTCGAATTAATAGCTTTATAAACCATATTCACCAATTTCCGTGCCTCTCTCCAACACTCTAAATCTTCAAATCTCTCAATCTTCATTATTTTAACTCAAGAAACCCAACAAACCATGTAAACTCAATAAACTTTTTGCACTTTGCTACTCTCCTTTGCCAGTATGACATATGAAACAACCGCCCTTCCCTTCTTCTCCAGTAATAATAGCGTCATAATCCCATCTCAATATAGATTCGTAAGAACTTGCATGTGCAACATGGCATGAGAGGCAGGTTACAATATCTCTGCCAGGCTTAACCTCATCATCCGCTGATTTTAGGACTTTTTCTCTGGCAACCGGCGCATCAGGGCTGTAAATCCTTATATCTGGTCTGTCAGGTGGAGGAGGGACATCAGGGTTATAGCTTGCATACTCACCAACCTTTGGCAGGACAACTCCTGTCGGATGCCTGAACCAGGGACTTTCTTTTCCTGTCTTATCTCGACTGTGAAAATCACCATGGCAGCTTACGCAGAGCATGTCAATCGATGTAGAGTATTCATTATGTTTCTTTGAAGACCTGTTTTGATTCCATTCATTATCCTCAAGACCCACGACACCTTTTACCTTATTTGTATTTTTCAAAAACCTAAAGCTTTTAGCTGTTGTGCTGCCATCTACAGGAGTATCATCTGCATGGTGGGTTCCCATAATTGCACCAAAGGGGTCTTCAATATTTCTATTGCCATGGCAGCCATTCGAGCCTGAACATTTTAGAGGTTTTTTAGGATTATATCCAATTAAAGAAGGGTCAGAAGACCTTTTATATCCTGGAGGAGATCCATTGAAGCTTTCATCTCGTGAAGTAACACCTTCAACATTATGCCCTTTTCTGTTCCCAAAATCCTTTGCCACATAATGGAAATTGCCACCTGATAAAGGACGAACTGGCAATACTGTGTTGTAAACCACAGGAACTCCGGCGCCACCAAGCATCTTTATGGTATCCCTGTCAGCATTCGAGTGGCAATTCACACATAGGACATTTTTCAAAACATACTGGGGTGGTTTACCAGGTTCTGCCTCTTCCATCATCCCAGGGTAAAGACCATGGCATGCTTCACAATCTCCAGTGACCACAGCAGAGCTATTTTTTGATAACTGCAGGATAAACAACATGCAGAGGGAAAGGATAACAACTAATGAACCACCCCGCAGCAAGCTGCGAGGTATCGAATACTGAACAATAGGTAACAAATTTGTCATTCCACACTTGATGCGGAATCCAGTTTGTCTTTTTTTCCTGGATTCCTGCTTTCGCAGGAATGACAAGGAAAACCCCGATGCAGAACTTCGGGGAATTCTTTTGATTAAAGTTATTTGTCTTTTCATAATTATTTATATTTAATCAGCATAAATAATGCCAACATTAATGAGAATTAATGTCAATCGAGTTACTAATAAGTTCATAAGTAAGGCAACTTGTGTGTCATTCCCGCTTGTCGGGAATCC
>JBGOWS010000204.1:0-4368 GCA_041478735.1 Thermodesulfovibrionia bacterium
AGGAACCTGAGCTGTAATGCAGAAGGTGCTGTTGCGATTATTTTTGCCGCATCTGCAAGCTTCTGTGAAGCCTGAAACTCTCCCTCTGCATGGATAATCTTTGCCCTTCTTTCACGTTCAGCCTCTGCCTGCTTTGCTATTGCCCTCTGCATCGCTTCAGGCAGGTCTACATTCTTAACCTCAACTGCCGTAACCTTTATCCCCCATGGCTCTGTCTGAAAGTCAATAACCTTCTGAAGCTCTGCATTGACCTCTTCCCTCTTTGATAACAAGTCATCAAGCTGGCTCTGACCAAGGATACTCCTGAGAGTTGTCTGTGCTATCTGTGATGTCGCGTAGTAGAAATCCTCAACCGCGGTTATTGCCTTTATCGGTTCCATAACCCTGAAATAAACAACTGCATTGACTTTAACCGTCATATTGTCTTTTGTTATGACGTCCTGGGCAGGAACATCCATTGTAACGACACGGAGGCTAACCCTGACGAGTTTATCAATGATCGGCCAGATTATAACAAGTCCGGGACCTTTTACAGGTATGATTCTTCCAAGTCTGAAGACAACTCCCCTTTCATATTCCCTTAAGATTTTTATCGCACTTGAAAGGAAATATATGATAAGGAATAGTATAAAAAGAAAACTCATGAAAGACGGCGCTAAAAATGGCATATAAACCTCCTTTTTTCAATTATCAATAATCAATTATCAATGTTCAATTTTCAATTGATAGTTGAGAATTGTTAATTTTTCATTGGTTATTTATGTTTCCTCACTTTTACCTTCAGTCCTGATACAGTTTCTACTATTATGTTTTCCCCCTTTCCTATAGGCTCATCAGAATATGCAGTCCAGCGTTCACCATGTAATAATACCATACCCCCATATTTTGTTATATCTGTATCTGCGATACCATTCACTCCTATAAGGCCCTCTGCTCCAGTAATCGGCTTTCTCTTATATGCCTTGAATGCAAGGCCGAATGTTAACGTAAAAAATAGGGTGGTAATAATGACAGCGGGAAGAATAATAGAAAGCGAGAGTTTCATAAAAGGCGCCGATGATTCAAAGAGCATAAGTGAACCTATAATCATGGCAATTATTCCTCCAATAGTAAGCACCCCATGAGATATGATCTTTACCTCGAGTATAAAGAGGATAATTGCGAGTATGATTAATAGAAGGCCTGCGTAATTTACAGGAAGTGTCTGGAATGCATAAAAGGCAAGTATCAGGGAGATTCCGCCGATTACCCCGGGAAAAATAGAGCCAGGATTTGTCATTTCAAAAAAGAGGCCATAAAACCCGAGGAGCATAAGCATATAGGCGATATTCGGGTTAGAGATGAGATTGAGTATTTTATGCCTGATACCAATTTCCTCCCTTGTCACAACCGCATTTTTTGTCCTCAAAACTTTCTCCCCGGATACTGTCTGGACATTTTTGCCGTCAATATCAGAGAGAAGGGAATTTATATCCTTTGTAATGAGATCTATTACATGCATTTTCAATGCCTCGCTTTCAGTAGAAGATATACTTTTCCTGACAGCATCCTCTGCCCATTTTGCATTCCTTCCCTTTCTCTCCGCAAGGGATTTGATATATGCTGCAGCATCGTTAGTGGCTTTTTCAGCCATTGTTTTATCCATCTTTTCACCAAGGCTTACTGGGTGAGCTGCTCCTATATTTGTACCCGGCGCCATGGCTGCAATATGAGCAGCAAGCGTTATAAACGCTCCTGCAGAGGCTGCCCTGCTACCGCTCGGCGAGACATACACAACAACAGGAACTTCACTCCCGAGGATATCTTTTACAATATCCCTCATGGACGTATCCAACCCGCCCGGCGTATCAAGCTCAATTATTAGTGCCTCGACCCTCTTCTCATTTGCTTTTCTGATATTTTTTCCAATGTATTCTGCTGAAACCGGGTTAATAATGCCATTTATGGTGATAACCATAACTTCTTTTTGGGTTTCTTCAGAAAAGGCGAGAGGAGAAAAATAAATAATCAAAAAAAATAGAGATATAATCTTAATAAACTTGGGGGCTATCCGCTTTTCTTGCATATTTTGATAAAATTATAGATGTTAAGATGCTAAATTGCAATATGGGGTCAAGTTGTCATAGCAAGACCCTGAGTTTTGATTTTAAATTGAACACTGCGGTAGTCTAATAAATATAGATTTGCTTAACCCGAATGATGCAGACATTGTTCAAAATTTTATTTAACTCGATGAATTTATTACTTCTTTTTAATACCCCACAGCAGAGACTGTGGGGTATTAAAAAGAAGTAATAAAAAATATTCATCTCATCCGGATTATCCCAAGATTGTAGAGCGGTTTTTTCCTTTTAAGGGTGTAGCATACCTGAAGGCTATAAAAGCTCGTCCCAGCATGTTAGAACTTATGGGTGTATTTGCAGGAAAGTGGCCAAATACACTTATTTTCCAGCCGGGAGGAGTTACCCGCGGTATTACTATTTCACGCCAAACCAAGGCCCTGGGACTGCTGAGGGAGTTACAGGATTATATAGAAGAAAGTTTACTGGGATGCGGATTGATAGATGGCTTGAGAATAAAAGCCTGCATGACCCGGAAAAATGGATAGAGGAATCTAATCACCAGAATAGCGATATTGGGATTTATATCAGGTACGCAAGAGAAATAGGGTTAGATAAAATCGGTAAAGGATCATCTAAATTTTTGTCATTTGGAACTTATGAACTTCCTGAAGAGAAAAGCTGGCTTCGCAGCGTGTATTATGACAATGATTTTATGCCATTTAACGGTGAAAAAATAACCGAATACATCAAGTATTCCTTTTTAAAGGGCTATCAAGGTGGACTGCATCCCTTCGAGGGTATTACCGAACCTGATTCGGATAAAGAAGAGGCTTACAGTTGGTCTAAATCTCCACGTTATGACGATAACGTAGTTGAGGTAGGGCCTCTGGCCAGAATGATACTTGATAAAGACCCCTTAATATATGATATTTTTAATAAATTGGGGCCAAGCGTTTTTTAAAGGATTATAGCAAGGCTTCACGAAGCGGTAAGACTGGTAAAACAGGTTGGAATCTGGATAAAGGAGATAGACGCTCGTAAATTATTCTATAAGAAACCTGCAGTGTCTGCAGAGGCGCAGGGGGTTGGTCTTATTGAAGCTGCACGAGGGGCACTTGGTCACTGGATAACTATTAAAAACGCTAAGATTGAGAGATATCAGGTGATAACTCCTACTGCCTGGAACCTTTCTCCTAAGGATTCTTTTGATCAATATGGAGCCTGTGAACAGGCGTTGAACGGTACTATGGTTGAGGATACTGATAACCCGATAGAGATTGGGCATGTGATAAGGTCCTTCGATCCTTGCCTTGTTTGTACTGTACATACGATAAGGCTACAGGCATGATCACAAAGGTAAATCCTAAAGAACTCTTACCCAATGAAATGAAAAATGCACAGCTATTTGAGAATATCATCAAGGGGATTGACGAAGAAATTTTGCTCATATCGAAAGATTATAAGATTGTCTGGGCAAACCAAAAATCAATAGACAGTTATGGGCCTGAAATTATCGGTGAACGTTGCTATTATGTTACACATGGCCTGGATTTTCCGTGCCAGGGACCCTTTGATTTGTGTCCAATATATGATGTTTTAGCCACGGGAAAGCCCAGCTCTACGACCCATGTCCACTCCTGTATCAAAGGTGATGATGATCAACATCATGTATTGATTAATGTCGATCCTATAAGAGACGGGTACGGGGAAATTATTCGTTTTGTACATATTGCTAAGGATGTAACGGACAGTGTAGTCCATCGGCAGATGGAAGAAAAAATGTGGCAGGAAATCATCCAGGTTATAGATCGAATTTATGCAGAATTGGTAGATAACCAATTGAAGTTAGAGAAGTCGAAGGCAGAATTAGAGGAAAGGACAGTAGAATTAGAAAGGAGCAGCTTAGAATTAAGAAAAACCCAGGAGCGTCTAATCCGCTCTAAAAAATTGGCCGCAATAGGACAGTTGGCTGCAGGAGTATCTCATGAACTAAGAAATCCTTTAGGAGTGATCAAGAACTCAGCCTACTATTTATGATGACGGCGTACGCGAGTACTGAAAATACTATTAAGGCTTTGAACGAAGGTGCAGACGCTTTTGTTACAAAACCGTTCGATGTCGAAGAACTGAGGGCTATAGTTAAGAAGTCCATACAGAATCAAAGACTAGCCTAAGTTTCCTACTTATTTGACAATCTTGGGACTTGTAAGTGTAAAAAGTACCGACTTTTCTGACAAAACTGATATCTGCAAGATTGTACCCGCTGTATACACTGACAGGGATCTGTAGTCAATATGGAGGAGGA
>JBGOWS010000269.1:0-3240 GCA_041478735.1 Thermodesulfovibrionia bacterium
AAGAGTCAGTCCCTGCATCATCTTGAACAACGATTCCTCTGAGAGCGGCTTTGTCAACAGATGGATGTGGTTGCTCATCAGGCAGTAAGCCATAATTGGAGCGTTCCACTTGAAGGCATATTTATTGAGCAATGACAGGTACTTTGTTCGGTCTTCTTTTTCAAAGAAGACATTCTCTCTGTTGTTTCCCCTTTGAATGACATGGTGCGGATAGCCTGGGGCAACCGCTCTACCGATCCTCGGCATATAGAAGTCTACCGACTATGGTCCTGAATGTCAACAAAAATGGGATGTGTCCCTATTTATTAGCATGATACTGCTCCCGGGTACTGTATACTCAATGGCCTTGCCATGTGTCTTTATCTCCCATTTTTCAAGAATAAAGATTTGACCCCATTACCCACGAGGTATCGAGAAAAAACAAGGAGCTTTAAACCCCGATGCAGAGCATCGAGGAATTCTCTCGATTAAATAATAGATATGACTTGACAACTTGTGTAAAATGTAGATTTGAGCCCAAATGTTTTTTTCAAATGTTTTTTTTAGTTTAATTAGTCAAGAACGTCCCCCTATCCTTTTTTTAACCTTAGCCTTTTCTCTTATTCTGTGCTTTGCAAGATACAAGACCTGACCCCATTATTTTACTTTTCGCAGACATTACAATTTTTGATTGATGATTGAAGATTGAAGGTTTTAGAATTCTATGACCATTTACAATAAAAACATTATTCTCAGAATCGTCTTTAGTTTTTGTATCTCTGAATGATCCAATGCACCTAACTTTCTTATAATGTATCTCTTCTCTATGGTTGCCTGCTTTCCAAGCCTGATGTAAGATTCTGTAAGAAGACCACATTCTTTCCATTTAATGATTTTATGATCTGTTTTTGTTTTATGCTCTTGTGTGGTTATTCTTGCCGCAAGGACATCCTTATCACCCGAATCATAGAGAATAATCGCCGGTCTTTTTGAAATAGTTTGAAGGTTAGTATGTGGGAATTCAATAAGAATAATATCACCGAAGCTATAAGGCGTCATAGATAGCGTCTTTATCTGAATAACCTTTTAAAAACTGTGACATTGCTATAGCGTCCCATGCTTTCTCTTCATCGTCAAACATGAGGATAACCTTTATCTTTGTTTCTGCCTTTAGTTTGTCTCTTATATTTTCAGGAATAGACATATGCCCATCTTCCAATATCTCTGCATAATATTCATAAGTTTTCATTCTATTGACCTCCAAATTTGTTATATAGGGATTTTTAATTTTTGAAAACCTAAAAAACTGTATTATTTTATCATAAAATATTTGTTTATTGTTTATTATCTCATCAAGGGGGAGGGAACTTGAAAAGAGTCTCCCGCTAGGTAGTATTGGTTGATTTTTCAAGGATATCTACCACTTTCTTCGCATGTTCAATGCCCGTAATACATTTTGTACCATTTTGTATGCAGTCTATAAAATGATCACAATCTTTGCACAATACTGTCGAAATACCGGCATCTCTTCAAAAGAATTGTATCCCCTTTCTTTTCTTATTCCTTGGCCTCTGCTGTTTTTCTTTTCCTCAACCTCAGCCTTAACCTTAGCCTTTTCTCTTATTCTGTGTTTTGCAAGATACAAGACCTGACCCCTCTGACTCTTCTTGTTTACTGAACTTTCAACGGGCTAAACTGGCTAAACCGAATCAAAAAGAATTGCAGCTTTGTCAAATGTGGAGACCTGACCCTCGTTTTCTCTCGTTCAGGATACTCGTCTATAGTGAACAAAGTTAATAAGTAGACATAAATATGGCAATCCTCAAAGAGATATAGGAAACTTATGTCACTTTATTTTAGACGTTCACTATAATGGTAACAATGCCCATTTCGTCAGTCGGTTATGTTTACACGGGTTAACATGCGAAACAGTATCTTAAGCTGCATTGATTCCAAACAATCTCTTTAGCCTGCGTTCTACTTCAGTTATCAGGTTTTCTGGCAATCTGCCTATTTTTCGACTTATTAACTCCTCAGGAATGGTCATTAGGAAGTCTAATCTGAGTAATGACTTTTTCAATAAACAAGTTGCCTCTGCTGGTTCTGAAATAATTTCCGTTTCCATAATATTTTCAGGAATATGGGATGTAATTGCTGCTAAAATTATATCTCTATACCTTCTTTCCAATTTCTCATCAGATACAACAAGTGCAGGACGTCCCTTTTGGATTTCGCCTTTTTCTTTAACAATGAAAGGAAACTTAACTACAACAATATCTCCTTTATTATAATTCATATGTATTCTCGGACTCTACGTCCCAGATTCTGCTGAGGCTTTTCTGCTGTATTATCAATGAATTATAATCGACGCCTGTCCTTTTCACCCTTTTGTATTTTAAGAACTCAATAAAGTCAACAACTTCTTGAATCAATTCTGGGGTTAGTTCTTCAATATCCTTCATAATAATGTCTTTAGAGTTAATTGCAGTTCCCATAATTTATGGCCTCCAGTCGTCAATTTGGCTATTTAAAGTATAACATGAGAGGGGACAAAGATGCTTTGAAAAAGATAGCCAACAAATACATCTTGAGATTCCGAGGGGAGGGAAAGGGATTTTAAGAATAAATGCTATCATTTATGATTTATAAAATCTCCCCTAACCCCTCTTTGCCATAGAGGGGAACAGTGATTTTACTCGAATCTTCAAGGATTTTTACCACTTTCTTCGCATGGTCAATGCCTGTAATGCATTCAATATCGTTTTGTATGCAGTCAACTATTTAACTATTTACCTGCCTTGCGTCATGCGCCTAACGCCCTGCGCCCATTTTATCGAATAAATAGAACCGTCCCCTTTTCATGTTGATTAATTGTTATGAAAAGGACTCTTTTAGAAATACAAATACTTAGATTTTCACGTACCCAAGTATCATCTTTATCCCCCAGCTGTCAATAATAAAGATTTGACCCCATGTCCATTTTTCATACTGTTGTTTCCCCTTTGAATGACATGGTGCGGATAGCCTGGGGCCACCGCTCTACCGATCCTCGATAGCGACCTGGTTTGATAAACTGTACAGAATATGTTAACATTAAAAATAATATGTACAATTAAAAGGAGGTGTGTCGTGGGAGAGTTAGTATTAAAAATGAAACTTACTGAAGCTCGATCTAAGCTGACCCGGTTAGATAAGCTGTTAAAGCCGGGTGAAGCTTTGCAAGTTAACAAAAGAGGCAAGGCATATGCACGCATTGAATTG
>JBGOWS010000196.1:0-4484 GCA_041478735.1 Thermodesulfovibrionia bacterium
AACCCGAATAATGCAGACATTGTTCAAAATTTTATTTAACTCGATGAATTTATTGAAAACATCTTTATTGGTAATATTCACTGAAATATTCCTAAAACCATCAGCTAAAGGTACACTAAGGTATCGAAAAATAAAATTTCTCACAACATCTGCATCATTTCTCTACGAGTCGTAGACAATCGCATTATTTGGGTTAAGAAACTTCTTCTCATTCTGCATTTTAAAATAAAGTGTAAACGTATTTAATCACAAAAATGCAAGGGATAACTTCTATCCCGCGGGTAAATATGCCCTGAAGTTATTGACCGGATTAAACATTCCTCGAAGGACAAATATTGTAAAGGATGCATTCCTGGTGCTTAGGCTTTTTTGCCTGGCATATCTTTCTTCCGTGAAATATTAAGAGATGCGAAAGGTTCCCCCATTCTTCCTTCGGGGTCACTGCCATCAAATCTGTCTCTATCTTCACAGGATCTTCGTTCTTTGTAAGTCCGAGCCTGTACGCAAGCCGCTTAACATGAGTATCTACAGCAATGCCTTCGTTAATACCATAGGCGTTGGAAAGTATTACGTTAGCTGTTTTACGGGCAACACCGGGAAGGTCTGTGAGTTCGCTCATTGTCTTTGGAACCTTTGAGCTAAATCTTTCTACTATCATCCTTGCAGCACCCTGAATATTTTTAGCCTTGGTCTTATAGAAGTTTATAGAGCTTAAGTCCTTCTGAAGTGTCTCAAGAGAGATATCAGCATAGCCTTTAATGTTTCTGTATTTTTTAAAAAGATTTTCGGTCACCTTATTAACAAGTGCATCTGTAGTCTGTGCTGAAAGTATTGTAGCAACAAGAAGTTCAAAGGGGGATCTGAAGTTAAGAGCTGTTTTTGATTCCGGATATTCTTTTTTTAATAATTTTATAACCTCCATTATCCTTTCTTTAATGTTCATATGCCCTCCTGGATTTTTACCTGAGCTGGTAATATCTTTTTTCCATCAGATTTCAAATTTTTTAATCCCGAGATCTATAGCCCTATTGATCAATTCATATGCTTCTTTTTCATAACTATATGTCCTGAGAATGCCTTCACCTCCAAGACCTAATATAGTAACATCACATCATGTTTTGCCAAGCCTACGTTTTTTTATGCCCATGTCTAGATTCTATCAAATATTTTATAGACTTGAAATTCTTCCTCTTAAAACTGTGAATGCGAGTGTTATTTTAAGCAGCTCTAAAAATAGAATGCGAGCAATGTTTGATTTGTTAGTTAAAGATTTTAAAAATTGAAAACATATTTTCAAGCTTTTCAATATAGCTGCAATGCATCTATCCTTTTACGGGCAAAGTATTGAGCAATTTTGGTCAAATAACTTTTTCGATTTCTTGCCCAAAACTGTCTATATCTCGAAAATGTATCGCCTTTAGACCTTCCCCCAGAGCCCTTTTTATGTTTTCCACGTTATCATCAATAAAAAGCACTTCGTCAGGTCTGAATCCCATTGCTGAACAAACATCTCTGAAGACTGAAGGATTTCTTTTGCCTTTTCTTATCTTAAATGAATTGAAAACATAGTCGAAATAATGAAAGAAAGGAGTTTTTTGATTAATCTCATCAAGCCAGTTCGTTTGATCACTCAGGATGGCAGTACCTAAGCCAGATGACTTTATCTTTTCTGCATGTTTTATCATTTCTGGCCTTAATATAAATCTTTTTAGAATTTCTTCCCTGAGTTCTTTGTCACTGCCAGTAATTCCTGTCTTTTCCCTGACCGCATCCCAGAAGTAAGATTCATCAGACATCCCTGTTACATAACCCGTTTGAGATACGAGTTCACTTGCAATGGCATAGAAATTATCTGGATTAAGCCCCTTTTCCTTTCCAATAGCCTTTAGTCCTTCTTTGAAACCTTCTTCTGCCAATACCCCACCAAAATCAAAAATAACCGCCTTTATCATGATTCTCCTTTTACTATTAATTATCAAAACATCACGAAATTCTCTTAATCCTATAACAATCAGGAAATAATTATGATTATATATCAGCTCCCACATTAAACCCATATAGTCCCTCAAAATTTAAACATTTAAAGAAGCATCCTTGACATCGTTTATGGATATGATAGTCTTTGTTTATGGTTAGATGATAAAGCAGTGGACAATCTAATTGAAGAAATCTCTTTAAGGGATAGACTGTATGTTTTTGAAAACAGAGATGACGCAGGCCGCCTTCTTGCTGAAAAGCTCATAAAATACAAATTCTGATGCTATAGTCTTCGGAATCCCATCAGGAGGTGTCCCTGTTGCGTCAGAGATAGCGAATACCCTCAACCTGCAAATGGATTTAATTATAGTGAGAAAGATACAAATGCCCTATAACCCTGAGGCAGGCTTTGGAGCAATAGGACCGGGTGGAGAAATTATTTTAAATGAAAGATTGTTGAACCAGCTTTGCCTGACAGAAGAAGAGATAAAAGCGCAGATTAAAAAGACAATGGATGTTATTAAAAAGCGAAATCAATTATTCAGAGGAGAAAAACCTTTTCCGAGCTTGAAAGATAAGATTGTTATTGTTGCTGATGACGGACTTGCATCAGGCTATACAATGCTTGCAGCCATCAAGTTTATAAAAAAAACCTTGCCACAGAAAATTATTGTTGCCGTTCCCACAGGGTCAGATAGAACAGTAAGTTTCATTCTACCAGAGGTAGATGAACTTATATGTCTTAATGTTAGAAGCAGGTTTCCTTTTGCTGTAGCCGATGCATATAAAAACTGGTATGACCTTTCGGATGAAGAGGTGTTAGATATAATAAAAACGGTTAGTAAAAACAGCAGAACAAGAGGGGGTTTCAGAAAATGATTTCCTCGCATCAGCCAATTTTATTCAGGAATAAACCTTGACTAACCTCCTTGCCCTTGCAACCCTCATATTCTGGCCTGTTATACCTCTTTTCTGGATACCTGTTCATTTTGCTACAACTTTTTTTAAAAAGCTTGGCCTTTTCACCTATATAATGCCTCTGATTACATGGCTGCCATGGGCATACCTCATTTACCAAAATCAAATTTTTCTACTTAACTTTAAGATAAACCTTCCTGTAGTGTTAAATATAGTTGGATTCCCCTTTTCAATCTTCGGGCTGCTACTCCATATCTGGACAGCCCGGCTCCTTGGTCTCCGGGGAATTATAGGCTTGCCGGAGATATCCACCAGAATTAAAGAGAACGTTGTGACAGGAGGACCGTTTTCGATAGTGAGGCATCCAACCTATTTAGCACATACCCTTATATTTTCTGGTGTTTTTCTTATAACCGGGGTAATAGCTATCGGCATCATCACAGCACTCGATTTAATTGTAATAAACACAACAATTATTCCTCTGGAAGAGAAAGAGCTTTTAAGCCGTTTTGGTAAGGATTACGAATTGTACAAAAAGAAGGTTCCTTCACGATTTTTCCCATTGATTCGCTCATGATAAAATTTCAATCCTGAATCCTTTTCTCACCAAAGTTATATGAATTACAGAGTAAATCTGCCCGGCATATCGCGTATTATATTGCCTAACCCTGATTATTCTATAATTCGGAATATTGTATTTTCGCTCATTCTCGTCCCGACATCCGTCGGGGCTCCGAGGCTTTTGCCTCTTTATCTTTATTAGACAGACTGTCTGGTCCTGAATCAAGTTCAGGATCGGCAAAAGAAACCGCTCAAATACTATATTCCGCCTGTTTTAGATTTAATTTATGAATTAAGTGGCCTAAAACCCGTGATATAATACTATCATTTGGGCAATCCAACTATTTAGATTTTATCGAAGGAGGCTATATATTGGAAGATAGAGAAAAACTGATAAAGGAGAGGATAATAGAAGAAGAATATGTTGAGGAAATGCAGCTCAAAAGTATAAAAACAAAGGTATTGGAGATACTCACAAAGGAAAAGAAGTTTCACCTGGGAGAAATAGAAACAGACCCAGAATTTAATTTAACGTTAAGTGATTGTGAGGTCACTGTAACTATAGACTTTATAGTCAACTGTCCGTCTGAAAGCTTTATGGTAATAAAATGTTCACCAACAGCCATAGAGTCGTGGGAAAGATATGTTGTTTCATTTGCAAGGGTTATAAAGGATTATCAGATTCCTTACGCTATGGTAACAGACGGGAACAATGCAAGGATAATAGATATACTTACAGGATCTATTGTAAGTGAATCCCTGAGAGGCCTTTTTAATCGGGAAGAAGCATTAGATAAAATGAGGGATTTCAAAAAGATACCATGCCCGGCAAGCAGGTTAGAAAGGGAAAAGAGGATAATATATGCATTCGAAGGTATTAAATGTCCGACTCCAAAGGATTTCGGAGACTGACAAGACCATTATTTAGTGTCTGTCCATAAAGTCCGTATTTGTCATTGTCCGGCTTGACCGGACAATCCAGAAGTCTTTGAAAACACTGGATTCCCCGATCAAGTCGGGGAATGACG
>JBGOWS010000153.1:0-5452 GCA_041478735.1 Thermodesulfovibrionia bacterium
AGCGAAATTAAACAATATTCAAAAACAAGTGCTCAATCTACTGGAGGTGCCTGTCTCGTTATATCTCTAAAAATATTTGATAAATTTGAGCCATCAAAAAATTCAAAATTAATGTCCCGCAAATAGCGGAATGTAGGATACAAATGAAAGCGAATTAGAATACAACGAAGATAAAGAATGTTTAAATATAGGCGAGGATAAATTTTGTATTCCAGATAGTTTATCAGATGGTGTAGCCCTTAAGCCCCATCAATTAACAGGATTAAAATGGTTGCAACTTAATTATCTTATGCCTCGCCGAGGGTGCCTGTTAGCAGATGAAATGGGTCTCGGAAAAACATTGCAAGTATTAACATTTCTTGCATGGTTGATTGAAAAGGACCATATCTCACCCGCTGGCACTGACAAAGAAAAAGCACCTTGGAACCCTATTCTCGTTGTTGCTCCGATTATGCTTTTAGAAAATGAGACATGGGTTAATGATATGAAGACCTTTTTTAAGGGTGAAGGGAGTATTTTTCGGCCTTTTATTACTCTACACGGATCCGAACTTAGGAAGTTTAGAAAGCCGGATATTACGGGAAGAGAAATCGAGATTGAAAGTTCGGTGCTTGATTTAGATAAGTTGCGCCAGTATAGAGTGATCTTCACAAATTATGAGACTATTACTAATTATCAGTATTCATTTGCGATGATGAAGGATAGTTGGTCAGTTGTTGTAACCGACGAGGCGCAAGAATATAAGACCCCTAACACAAAAATATCCCATGCACTAAAAAGCCTATCGCCCAGGTTTAGAATTGCATGCACTGGAACACCTGTAGAGACACGGTTAATTGATATCTGGAATATTTTTGACTTTCTGCAGCCTGGACGGCTTGGTAGTGCATCGGAATTTTCAAAGCAATATGAACACCCGATACTTAGTGGGACAGGGACAAATATCACAGAAATGCTCAGTCAGTTAAGAGATAAGCTTTATTTTGGCCAGAAAAAGGCGTTTGTATTAAGAAGAGACAAGTCACAGTTAAAGGATTTGCCTGAGAAACATGAACATAAGATATTTTGTAATTTATCCGCAGAGCAATGTGAAAGGCATGTGGATTTTGTTGGCAGAGCCCAAGCAGGCGGAGAGGGCAATCATCCATTCGCAATGATTCATCAATTAATGAAACTTTATCAACATCCGGACTTACTGCCCGAATTCATAGGGTTGGATTCAAGCCATGTAGATGATGCCTGCAAGAGGGCACCAAAACTTGAAAAGGTTATGGAGATTCTATCAGACATACGCGCCAAGGGAGAAAAGGCACTTATATTTACTCGCACACGCTATATGCAGGACATCCTTGCGATTGTGCTATCTTCTAAATTTAGACTGAATGTTGATATTATCCGTGGTGGCACAAGCCGAAAAGGGTCTACAGGAAGCTTTAATAACAATCGCAAAAATATAATTCAACGATTCAGGAATTCCAACGGGTTCAATGTATTAGTGCTCTCACCAGACGTTGCAGGGATAGGGCTTACGCTGGTGGAAGCTAATCATGTTATCCATTACGGGCGATGGTGGAATCCTGCCAAAGAAGTTCAAGCAACAGACCGCGTATATAGAATAGGGCAGACAAAAGATGTTCATGTTTATTATCCGATAGCTCGCGAACCAAACAACGCATTTAAATCTTTTGACGAAAAGCTTGATGCCCTTCTTCAGAGGAGAAAGGAATTAGCTGCCGATTTCCTTGCGCCAATGCCTGATGAAAGTGAACTTGGGAAAAAGCTATTGGAAGATATAATCGGCGACAAAATAGAAACTGGCTCCGCAAAACCTCTTACAAAAAATGACATAAGATTATTGCCGTACGATCGGTTTGAGGCGCTTATAGCTTTGATAGAGGAAAAAAAGGGGAAGAAATCAGTATTAACGCCACGCTCTCTCGATTACGGCATTGATGTCATATCGATTTCCGGGAATCAGGTTTTTCTTATTCAGTGTAAACATACTAACTGGGATGCAGTTTTTGATAATGAGGTTATTGCAGAGACAATTAATGCACTTGAAAACTATCGTGGGCGTTGGTTACGTGAGATAGCCAATAGAGGAAATTCTTTAATACCGGCATTGGTTACAAATGGCAAGCTAACAAAAACTGCTATTGCTCAGGCTAACACTTATGACATTCAGGTTATTACTGGCAATGATTTATGGAAGTTGTTGGAGCAAACACCTTGCAGTCTTGCTGAAGTTGAAATGATGGAAACTCGGCGTATGGCTAATATGCGAGATGTTCAGTCTGAAATCAATAAGGTGGTCAATGGGTTATAGAAATTTCATAACGTGGGATGACACTTATCAGAAACAGTGGCCGTAGGTAGAAACACAAAGGGAAATGAGGTAATGGTAGTGAGGGAGGTGAACAGTGGAAGTCCACGAAGAATACCTTCTTGAGGATTTCAAGCAGTATCATGAATGGATGAGACATTATGACAAATCTTTTGCTTCCATGATAAATTTCTTGTACTCAGGCTATGCAGCAGTAATTACTGCTGCATATATTTTGTATTCAAAGTATCCAAATACGAAAGAAGCAAGTTTAGGCGCGACGTTATTGTTTTCCTTTGCAACACTTCTTAGTCCAGTTTTCATATTTTGGCTAATGAAAAAAAGAAAGTATTTTTCAGATACTGCTCGATGGGTTAATAAGATAAGGAACAGCTACTTGAAGAAACACCCTATGGGAATAGATTCGCCAGCGTCACATCTAGAAAATGAAAATTATCCGCCATACTTTAATCGGGCAAGCACTCATGTGATACTTCTTTATTTCACAGCGTTTTTCAGTTCCGTAATGCTATGTTTAGCAGTCTTCTCCGCAATAAAGACTATCAACTTTTATTCCCTCTTTTCACTCAATATGCCTTTATGGTCAGTTTTTATTATTACCGTCTTTGCCTTCATTATCTATATTGTTTGGATAGTAAAGACATTGAAGGGAATGGACTGCGAAGCATGAGCACTCTTCGAGTAATCTGCTGGGATGTTGAACATGGTAATGCGGCATACATAAAGACGCCTTTCGATAAGCATATTGCCTTAGATTTGGGTAACAGTTCATCTTTTAGTCCACTGCAATTCCTGAAAGAAAGCTTCAATGTTCAGAAACTGGATGAGGTTATTATTACCCATCCACATGCTGACCATATCAGTGATATTTCTAACTTCGATTCATTATCACCGAGAGTACTTAGCCGTCCGAAGCACCTAACTGAAGAAGAAATAAGAAAAGCAAATAGAACAGAAGATAAAGCAGTAATTGACAAATATATGGAAATTCACAACAGGTATACAGTTCCTGTAAAGAAGGAAGCTAATCCTGAGCTTGCTGAAAATAATGGTGGTGTTAGTTTCCATACTTTCAAGGACACTTCTACTTCAAAAAACAACATAAATAATCATGGTCTGATCACGATCGTGGAATATATGAGTTGTAAAATACTTTTCCCTGGGGATATCGAACCTGCTGCCTGGCTTTCTTTATTAAAGAATCAGGGATTTATCTCAGCAATAAGCGAAGTTGACATTTTAATAGCTTCTCATCACGGTAGGGAATCAGGTTTTTGTAGTGACATCTATCAGCACTTTACACCAAAACTTACCGTAATATCAGATGGACGTTTTGTTGATACCAGTGCTACTTCAAGATATAGTGAAAAATCAAGCGGATGGACGATTCATCATAGAGATAATTCAAAAGCAAGTGAAAAAAGAAATTGCATTACTACGAGGAACGATGGCCACATTGATATTGAAATAGGTAAAAATGGCAATGGTAAAACTTATATTTCAGTTACAGTCGATTAGGGAGAATTAATGTCCCTTGCAGTTGATAACCCAATCCTGAACAATCCCTTTTAGCCTCGGCGGAACAGACGGGGATGACGAGGAACTGAAGGAGTACCGGACATATGTCGAAAGATAGCCGAAAAGATTATAATGGGATTGAAAAAATATGGCTTTAAAATCAGTTGAATCCCAGAACGTGGAATTTAAATCCAACTGGCGGGATGAATACCTTAAGGTGATCAGTGCTTTTGCAAATACTGATGGTGGAAAGTTGATGATCGGCATTGATGATAAAGGCAAACCAATCGGTTTAAAAAATGCTAAAAAACTTCTTGAAGATGTGCCAAATAAAACAAGAGACGTTCTCGGCATAATTCCCAAGGTCATTACTGAAAATAAGAAAGGCAAAGACACACTTATTATAGAAATTAAGCCTTCTTATGCTCCAATCTCCTATCACGGGAAATTTTTTATAAGAAGCGGGAGCACTATACAGGAGTTAAAGGGCAAAGAATTGACAAAATATTTAATAGCAAAATCCGATAGGGACTGGGATGAGTATGCAGAAGAAAAAGGTTCAATAGACGATATTGATATTGAAACGGTTTTGAGATTTAAAGAGATTGCAATAAGAAGACTGCCCTTTGTTAAAGAAGAGAAAGATAATATCAAACTCCTTCAAAAATTAAATTTGGTTGAAAATGGAAAGCTGAAAAGAGCGGCAATATTGCTTTTCGGGAAAAATCCAAAACGATTTTATACAAGCTCTTTTATCAAGATCGGCAAGTTCCTCACAGATACGGATATTGTGGCTTCCGATGATGTTGAAGGCAATCTCTTTAAACAGGTAGAGAAGGCAATAGAATTACTGAGGACGAAATATCTCATTTCCGAGATAAGGTTTGAAGGGATTTACAGAAAAGAGGAATTGGAATATCCGGAGGAAGCATTAAGAGAAGCAATAATTAATGCTGTGATCCACAGAGATTATATCGGCGCACATACCCAGTTAAAAATTTATCCTGACAAGCTGATTTTATGGAATGAGGGGCCATTGCCTAAAGATATTAAAATTGATGACTTGAAGAAAAGCCATCCTTCCCGACCGAGGAATGAATTGCTGGCAGACATATTTTTTAAAGCAGGTCTAATAGAAACATGGGGTAGAGGCACAATAAAAATAACTAATGAATGCAAGAAAGCCAAACTGCCTGAGCCTGAATTTAAAGAAGAGTTTGGCGGCTTTTCAGTTTACTTTTATAAAGATATTTATTCAGAGGAAATGTTAAGAAAGATGGGATTAAGCGAGAGACAGATTAAAGCTGTAATTTATGTGAAAGAAAAGGGGAGGATTACAAATAAGGACTATCAAGAGTTAAATTTAGTCTCTAAAAGGACAGCTTCAAGAGATTTAGACGAGCTTGTAAAAAGAAACATTATTGATCAAATTGGGATTACTGGAAAAGGAACGGAATATGTTCTAAGGGGCCATAAAGGGGTCAAAGGGGTCATAAAGGGGTCATAAAGGGGTCATAAAGGGGTCATAAAGGGGCCATAAAGGGGCCATAAAGGGGCCAATGACTCACATAATCGCCGTCACGCGAAGGG
>JBGOWS010000044.1:0-12187 GCA_041478735.1 Thermodesulfovibrionia bacterium
CTTTAGGAGATTTTTTGTATAAAAGAGTTAAAATTGTCAGTAAATACTGTTTATGGACAACGAATATACCGACAAACTGATCCAATAAGAAAATATCCTTTACTGACTTCGTCAAAAAATGCTATTTCTCGAATGCCTCTATATAACTTTTTCTTGCTTTATGGAAAACATTTATCGCTCGATCAGAACTGGCTGAAAATACGAAGCTCAATCGCTGCGGCAGCAAGTATCCCTCCCATCATTGCTCAATTACAACTCTAATTCGGCTCGCTACCAGCGTTACTATCGTCTTTCGTCCACAGCTTCCCATGCGCCAATGACGAAATTGGCATCGTTCAGGTCTGTCTGCAACTGTCTCAAAATATCAGGTTCAGTTGTGTGTTAACCTTCATAAATGGCGGGTTCTCCTTCCTGATATTTGCCAATATCCACATCTCCCTGATCGTCAGGGTTTTATCCTCTAACTGTCGTCTAATAACCTCAATAATCAAGACATTTATCTAAAAATCCTTTCAATCCCTCCATATAAGCACTGCCAGATATAAGAAATCCCTCATTATGTCCACCTTTAATTTCCAGAAAATCCTTAGGTGGAGAAGCTTTTTCGAAAAGGAATCTGCCATGCTTAAAGGAGATTATCTCATCGTCAGGGCTATGGATAATCAGTTTGGGGCATTTAATTAAACCTACCTTATTTATTGTTGAATACTTGAATTTTGATATAAGTTTCACAGGGAGCCATGGATAAAAGTCTGCTCCGATGTCTGGCACTGATGAGAAGCTTGATTCTATTATCAAACCTGCAGGGCTTTTCCTTAATGCAACTTCCGCTGCTATCGCAGCTCCCAGCGAACGGCCAAATAATATAATTCTTTCAGGAGATTTCTTTTTAAAATTTACCAGATAATCCCTCAACCATTACTTTATTATCCAAAATAACACATTTCAAATCTGTCCTACTATTACGCATATTATCCACAACTTGCAGGGCTACCGTCACAATCAAAATCAATTACAAAACTTTTCTCCTGATTTCTCTTTAACGCAACACTCTACAGAATATAAGTTACCATATCTACTAAAACAAGTAGCCATGCAACATCCGTTATCCATGGGATAACAATTTCCACATCTTGCATGCGCAAACATCTCATACTCAGATAAAGCATCAGAAAATTTTAAATCATTCAATCCCTCAAATCCTTCAGCAACTGAACTAATGACAACCATTGCTATACCTAACATCATTCCTAATACAATTACTTTTTTCATAATATCCCTTTCCCTTTTCTTTATTCTTACTATTATTATAATAAATGCATTCGTCTATTGTTTTAAAATAGATTTCCTCATATTCAAGGTTTACATCTCTTGGAGACTGCCATATCTCTTTTTCGGGAAAATAAAGCATACAATCCTGCTTGAAATATATCATGACTAAAATAAACGAATAGAACACAATTAAAATTAAAATTATTCCTATACTACAAATCAACGTATTCTGCAATTTTTTATTCAAACTTAACTCATCAGTTGCATTGAATTATCGTTATTGCCATTGCAGATGTAATGAAAAACGCTGGCCAGCGACTCCTTAAAGACTTCTTTAAGAGTGAGGGAAGTCGAAAATGAGAATAGGGCCTTATTATATCGTGGACAGAATTATAGAGACTGCCACGTCGCTCCGCTCCTCGCAATGACAGTCTTAAAAGAATCGCTCAATTTACGTAAATGTCTTTACCTCAATGTATAAAGTATCATTATATTCAGAATATAAATTATGATGATACCGATTGAATCCCATGATAGTAATAATCGTTTCTTGCTTGCACGGTAGGTCAAACCAATAATCGCAATAGTTGTCATGGTAATGGCAGAAAGGGCAGAGATGATGTGATTTGGATTGGTGAAGGAAAGGATAGGGCCTTTAATAAAAAAGATGTCATCAATTGCAAGAATAAAGATGTTAAAGATATTACTCCCAAAGAGATTACCTATTGCAAGGTCTATTGCATCTATTTTTATAGCAGTCATAGAAACTACAACTTCTGGAAGAGACGTGGAAAGTGCGATAAAAATATTGCCCACAAAAGTCTGGCCCAGACCCGTGGTTTCTGCAATGCCTACGCCAATCTTTGGCAAAAAAGTAGCAGCAATAATAACTAACACAGCATTAAGACTATAATTAACAACAGCAGTTTTTGTAGGAATGTCTTTATATCTTAATTCAATAGCCTTTTCCTTTATAAGGGCGGAAATCTGTCTTTTTTCATAAAAATAAACCAATCTTACAGCAACAAAATAAATGATTATAAAAAATAAGCTGTATGGCCCGATCCAGCCCAAAGAGGAAATATATTTTCCTAAAAAGAGACTGGTGGAAACCATGCTGAGAAGAATTATTCCAAACCCGGCGGAAAGGATATCCCCCTGATGAGCCTTTGCAGATATCGGCATTATACGATAGACAGCGTCAAGGAGTGCGATTATAAGCATATTAAATACACAGCTTCCCAGCACATCACCTACGGCAATATCAGGAACACCTGCGAAGGTAACAGAGCTTACTCCTGTAACAAGCTCGGGTAGCGAAGTGACTGATGCCATAAGCACCATGCCTATCCATACTTTACCGAGGCCTGTTTTTTCAGCTATTACATCGCCATACCTTGAGAGCTTTGTGCCTGAATAAACAATAACAGAGGTGCATAATATAAATCCAAGCCAAAAAAGCATTATATTTTCCCTTTAAAATAATTCAATGCAGTAATCATATTTTTTCTTTCGCCTGTAAATAGTATGAAGTCTCTAACTTCAAATCTGAAATCAGGATCAGGGTTAACAAAAACTTCTTTCCCTCTTCTTACTGCTATAATCGTAACCCCTGTTTTTTCCCTGACCTGAAGGTCTTTAATCATTTTTTCAACAAGGCGAGAGCCTTCCGGAATCCGATAACCGTCTATCTCTATTTCCGGAAGCCATTCATATTCTTCGAAGAGATGCCTCTTTGGAACATCGATATTCCTTAATGTCGTATAACTATTACTCCTTATCTTTTCGACCATATCAAGTATGATATTTCTTGGAAAGCTGTACTGATGCAATACCCTCGCAAATATCTCAATCGATGTCTCAAACTCCTCTGGTATTACTTCATCCGCACCAAGCCTTTTGAGGTCATCCACCTCAGCAACATATCGTGTTCTTACGATGATATAAATATCAGGGTTTTCATGCCTTGCGATAGAAACGATCCTCCTCGAAGAAGAAGGATCAGATATCGCTATAACGAGAAGCCTTGCCTTCTCGATACCGAGTTTGTGCAGAATTTCTTTACTCGTGCCGTCACCGTAATATATTGGTTCTCCCTTTTTCTTCATATCTCTAACAGTATCGCTATTCATCTCAAGCACAACATAAGATATTTCAGCTTCTCTTAATACCTTTGCCAGATTCCTTCCATTCAGACCGAACCCTATAATAATGACATGATCATGTTTCCTTTTTGGGAATCCCTTGTCTTCCGATGTCTTTTGTAGCCTGCTGAGACTTTTAAATATACGCCTCGATGTTATCCAGTCAGATACAGATGGAGCAAACTGTAATGTAAACGGAGTCAGTATCATCGTTACAACAGAAGAAGAAAGGAAAATCTGATAGAAATCCTCTGTTATAATTCCCGATGTCTTTCCTGCAATCGCAAGCACAAAGGAAAACTCTCCGATTTGTGCAAGCCCGAGGCCTGCAAGCAGAGACGATCTCGGTGAAGTTCCAACAAGCAGGGCGGAAGCTGTTCCTGTAATTATCTTAAGTCCAAAAATAAACAAAACGATAGAGGCTATCTTAGGAGCATTGTTTAGAACGAACTCGATATTCATTAACATTCCTATGGAGACAAAAAACAGACCCATGAAACTGTCTTTGAACGGCAATATATCTGAGATTGCCTGATGCGCATACTCTGATTCTGATATTATAAGGCCTGCTAAAAAAGCTCCAAGTGCAAGGGAAAGACCAAAATTTGAAGTTAAAAGTGCTATGCCAAGGCAGAGAAGTATAATTGTAATTATAAAAAGTTCACGACTTCTTGTATGTACAACTTGATGAAGCAGGGAGGGAACTATCCATCTTGCACTCAGAAGTACAACCGCTATTATCAATATTGCCTTGCCAAATTTTATTACTATATCCATTATGTTTATCCCATCACCAGATAAAACAGGGGTAAGGAGCATAAGCGGTACAACACATAGGTCCTGGAAAAGGAGTATTCCTACCATGATGTGTCCGTGAGGTGAGTCTATTTCGCCTTTTTCTGTGAGCATCTTTAATACGATAGCGGTACTGCTTAATGCGATAAGGAAACCAAAGAAGATAGATTTGTTGACATTTCCAGTAGCCAGATAGGCAGCAACAGCCGATAAAACGATAGTAAAGAATACCTGTACGCTACCACCTCCTATAACGGCCTTCTTAATCCTGACGAGCTTTGCCATAGAAAACTCGATACCGATAGTAAAAAGGAGTAGTATGACGCCGATTTCTGCGAGTGCCTGGATGGAGTGAGTGTCTCTTACTATCCCTATTCCGAAGGGTCCGATAATGACTCCAGCGATGAGAAAGCCTACAAGAGATGGTATCTTCAACCTGTAAAGTAAAAATACTACTAAGGCAGAGACACCAAAGACGATGACCAATGATTTTAAGAATTCGTATTCCATTACAATAAGGATTCCGGCAGCGGGTATATCTATTCTGAATGCTCGGTGATTATCCGACCAGGGCAGATAAAAGATACTCCTTGGCGCGTACCAAGCATAACTCCTTCAATAATCGGCTGATTTACCTTTTTTTCTGCTTGCCATTTCACTATGAAATTTGCTCCCGGGCCGCCTCTCTTGTCATATTCTTTGATATAAAAATAAGTGGTTTCTAACGGCTTCAGTTTCATTGGTTTTTTAACATAGCTATCTATCATTTTGCCGCTTGTATCATAATAATCAGCCTTCAATATCGTAATAGGATATTTGGGATCTGTATTCCGGATGCTCAACATTGCAGCAAGTTCGAGTCGTACTGCCTTAGGACCGGAATAGATATTAGAATAGATAGAAACATATACGGATTCACCAGATGAGAGCTCCACGTCAGACTTCGCATGAGCACATATTGGTAAAAGGTATACTGACAGAACGATTGTTTTTATCAAAAGCCTTGTAATGCCAGACATTAATTCATATTTACATTGGAACATAAAAATTTCCTCCTTCCCGATTGTATTAGTGTTAGCATAATCATATCTTCAACGATTTCTGAATATTCTAATCTCTTAGCAGAGTTCCACGGGTTTACCCGTGGGTGAATGCTCGCCTTTGCCCGAAGGGCGCAGGCAAGGTCTGTAACAACAAGTGCCACGGGCTTGCCCGTGGGTATCTACATTCAATATATCATGGTTAAACATGTTTAAAAACTTCAATCTTAGAGATGACTTATTTCATCCTTCTTTTCATCACCTTTTATCTTTTTCTCGAGATACTCTTTTGCAATATCTCTTCCTCCAAGACCGAAGGCAATAGCAAGGGCAAGGACTATGCCTCCAAAGATTATTGCAAAGGAAATAATTATCGTCTCTCTCCCGATGCCGAGCTGTTCCAGCGCCATTGTTACAGCGAGTAAAAAGATGGTCAGCTTAACAAATCTTCCTATCTGACCAGATAGCTTCAGTCCTGCATTTACAGCCGCAATCAATGCGGTTCGTCCAAGGAAGTTACTGAGCAGATAACCAAAGAAAAGGATAACAGCAGCTACAAAAATATTCGGTAAATAAAGGATAAACTTTCCAAGTATCTGTTCTATCACAGGGACATTAAGGAAGCGTAGTGACAGGATAAAGAAGCTAATTATGGTCAACCAGCTAATTAACCTTGAAAGAATAAGAGATAAAGGTTCTTTTACCCCACCTTTTTTCAGCATTTCAACCATGCCCGATCTCTCTGAGAACTTGTCGAACTTTATTGCACGGAAAAATCTCAAAAATATGGTTTTAAGAACCAATCCCAGAACAATGCCTACAAAGAGTACCAGTATAAAGCTAATAAGATTCGGGAGGAATTCTTGCGACCTTTCTAAAAACCTATTAAAAGGTTCAATTATTACCTTTTCTAAAAATTTATTCATATATACCCCCTTTTTAATCCCAGTTCCTTTCTAAAAACTCTTTTTTATTTTCAAAACTCATGCACAGTCTCTCTATCTTTTCTTCAACCTCTAATGCGCTGCTTTCCCATGTCTCTATTACAAATGATGCAATCTTTCCAATATAAAGTGGCGTTAGGGATTTAAGCAAATGTTCCTTATTCATTATATTTTTGTGTGAAGCAATTGCAAAACTATAAATAATCTTTACCCATACATCATCCGGGATATAAAATTCCTCTTTCTCCAGCCCTTCTGCTTTCTTGAGAAAGTCTATAATCTCCTGTGGGA
This sequence comes from Thermodesulfovibrionia bacterium, assembly GCA_041478735.1. GTDB lineage: Bacteria > Nitrospirota > Thermodesulfovibrionia > Thermodesulfovibrionales > SM23-35 > JBGOWS01. The sequence goes on from JBGOWS010000044.1 coordinate 6,487, forward strand.
AAAATTCTTCCCATATTCCAATAAGTTCCTTGACCCCAAGCCTGAATTTATCTATCATTCTGTCGAGGTTAACGGAGACAGGTTCAAGGCCCACAGCATACTGAAAACCAAAGGTTGGTACTGAATCAGATCCTTTTACAGTTTTCCATTCTTTTGAGTATGTATCCAAAAGGTCAAAGGTTGATCCGACCACTTGATAGAGCATGGCACTTAGATCAGCACCGAGATCTTTTGGATCATGAATCTTTGCCCCCAAGAATGCCTGACAAATTCCAAAATTATTGGCGACAGCAGTAGTTGTCATCCATATATCAATACCATACCTCGCTACATCTGTTTCCCAGACATCTTTAGTTAGATAAAATTTAGACAGCTCTCCTGAAAAGCCAAAATCACAGCCAATTGGCTGTCTTATCCGCTTGCCATACATTGCCCTGGTTAAGGGATAGATTATGCTGTTTGTTATTGTTCCATCATACTTGTGCCTGTAATAAAGGGGGGCAACATAATCAAAACCACTATCAATTATGGGTTTAATTAAAAGCTCGATCCACTCCGGCGTAATGCTTCGCAAATCAGCGTCCAACACGGCGCATGCCTTTACATTAAGTATATCCGCTATTTCAAATATAGTTCTGAAGGCGCTTCCCTTGCCTGGAATCCCGTGATATGGAGTTGCTATTTTAAAAAAAGGCGATACCCTGTGTGAAAAGAGTATAGAATGAAAATCTTCAATTGCAGTATTGTGGACAATCTCCATTGTGTCATCAGAAGAGCCGCCATCTGAGTTCACAAGAACAGATTTTTTATCTGGAAAATATTTGGTCAGCCCTGCTTGAACCGCCTTTACCACATGAGCTATGGTACGAGCATTGTTATAGCTGGGAATCCCGACAAGGATATCAGCCTCTTTTATTTCGTTAATCTTTTCCTGGACTTCTTTCCTTAAAATAACGCTGTTCATAAATTCATCGAGTTAAATAAAATTTTGAACAATGTCTGCATCATTCGGGTTAATTATTTTTAAATTCAAGTTATCAGGATGAAACCTGCTTATACAAATCAGTCAATTTTTTCCATTAAAGCTACAGGGAAATTTGCAATTAATTCTGATAGATATAAGACAGTCGCTCCTTTATAACTTACAGCCGTTAGAGTCTCTCCGGTAAAGATGTTTTGGTATCTTACACCTGGAGTGTCAAACGGTACCACAATAAATGAGTCTTTCCACACCTCTTTACCAAAAGGTAAATCCTCTTGTTGCATAAGTCCAGCAAAAAAACGCGGAGCAACAATTAGAGCTATGGAATTTCCTATCCTCCTTGTAAATCCGCATACATTACTTGCCTTTTCTCCCATTACTTCAATAGTCAAATATTCTCCCCTTTCAAATATTTCCCTGTTTTTCCTGCGGTAGTGGAGGGCCTTATATATCAGATAGAGCTTTATCATTCCTTTATCCTTATCGGTAACTAAATCTCTGGCAAGTTCTGGTAGTGTAGTCTCTGTTTCATGTTTTTTTAGTTCTTCAAGCATCCTGGTTCTAATGCTGTAATCCACAGACCTGCGATTGTCAGGATCAACAAGACTCAAATTCCATATTTCAGTTCCCTGATAGAAATCAGGAACACCTGGAGAGGTTATTTTGAGAAGTGTCTGTGAAAGGGAGTAGAAAATGCCGTAATGTGAAATCTTCTTCTGAAACGGCAAAAAATCTTTTAGAAATTTATTATCAGAAGGATTATTCATGATTTTTTCAATAAAAACTATCAGGGCGTCTTCGTAAATCGTGTTAGGATTTATCCAGCTCGTGTTGACATTAGCTTCCTTCGACGCCTTCAGCATATAATCCTTAATCCTTTTTTTGAAGATTTCGTATTCATCTTTATTCATCTCACCAATAGGCCATGCGCCGATAAGCGTTTGATAAAGAAGATACTCTTCGTTGAGATCCGGCACAAACTTACCATCGATAACTACTTTGTTTTTCTTATTAAGTCGTCTCCAGTAAATCAGGTCTTTCCTCCACTCATCTGGAATTTCTGTAAGGACGTCTATCCTTGTTCTTACATCCTCACTCCGTTTGGTGTCATGTGTAGAGGTGGTAATAAGGGCGTGCGGCCAGAACTTGATTCTCTCTATATTCTGTCCATGAAAGGTTTCCAGCGATGTACCAAATCTATCAGGACTTCCGCCTACTTCGTTGAGAGAAATAAGACGGTTATAGACATAAAAGGCTGTATCCTCAAGTCCCTTTGCCATAACAGGGCCAGTAATCTGCTGAAATCTCATTACAAAATCAAGCCATTCTTTTTTATCGGTATCTGAAAAATTCTCGGGGAACTTGAGTAATAGAACATCCCTGAGAAAATTGAAGATGGATGTACTGATAGCCGGATTATTTCGATTTGCCTTTGATACGGCAATCTCTATATAGTGTCTGTTTATAAACTAAGAATTAAGTTATCCGTCATTCCCCGACTTGATCGGGGAATCCAGTGTTTTCAAAGACTTCTGGATTGTCCGGTCAAGCCGGACAATGACAAATACGGACTTTATGGACAGACTCTATATAGTGACGGTCTTTTTCATTTACAGTCCGTGAGTTAATATATGTTCTGTAAACCGGAAAGAATGCTATAATTTCAATAATAGCATTTGTGAGACTGTTCAGAGTAAAATCTCTCGTGTGTCTGTTTTTCTCTGAGATGCGATTAAGGTAGTGTCCGAGGGTATTTATTTCACTTGACATGGCTGCCTTCATAATCAGCTTCTTTTTCTTATGCACAACTTCCTGAAAATCGACTTTTGATTTGACAAACTTAGTATATATGTCATCAAATGCCTTTGCATTAGATGTTTCAACAAAAATGCCATTCAATGAGTTCAAAAATACATAACCGGTTGTGCTGAAAATAGGCCAGTCTTCAGGCATCCTTTCACCTCTCGTTAGAATTTTTTCACCAACGATGTAAAAGGGCTTGCTCTCTGGGTTTAGTGATAATATTTCATCATATTGTCTTAGTATTTCTGTCTCAATATTAGATGGCTCAGCATATAAAGGGGTATCTTCTTTTAACTTCTCCATAAGGCCGAGCCGTATCTGGACAAAACAATGCCGTTGCAGCCATTGAAAATACTCGGATGGATTGTATAACCCGTCAGGATGGTCAACCCTCAGACCCGTTACTTTCCCTTCTTTAATAAGTTTAAATATCAGCTTATGTGTTTCCCTGAAGACAACAGGATCTTCCATCCGTACTGCTGCAAGGTCATTAATATCAAAAAATCTTCTGTAATTTATCTCCTCTGTCGCAACGCGCCAGCGGGATAGCCTGTATGCCTGTTTGTTGAGGAGATTATCAAGAGGGTCAAAGCTCTTCGGTTTGCCTTTAGCTCCATTAAATATGCGTACATTTTCATCAATAAAAGCTTGAATCTCCGGACTTTGTTTATAGAGATCAAGCAGGCGTGTCTTTATAATCTCTTTCTCACGGTATCTCTCAGCGATTTTCTGGTGGTCTTTTTCTGTATGAGAAGGCAATTTATTCAGTGCAGAGATAATGCTTAATAACTCTGTGAAGTATGGATTATCAGGAGACAAAATATTTTTAAGATCGTCTATGAGATATTTTAATATATAAGTATAAGTTCGGGGTCTTAGCGGAAGCTTATAACCATAATAATTTATAAAGAAAGCCCCTTCCTCAAAAGTTAACTTCAGTTCCTGACTCTCAAGAACTTTTCCGTATTGGTCACCTAAAATCGGAAGAAGGACCTTATTTTTAAGCTCTTTTTTTACCGGGTTCCAATCGATGTCAAAAAAAATAGCATAAATGGAACTCGGACCATTTTCAAGGAGATCCATCCACCAGACATTTTCTTTACTCACAATATTCATATGATTTGGAACAATGTCAAGTATCTGTCCCATTTCATATTTCTGGAGCTAATTTATTAATTCATTATAATCATCTTCTGTACCAATCTCGGTATTAAGTAAATTGGGGTCGACAATATCGTATCCGTGAAGGCTTCCCTCTCTTGACTTGAAGTATGGAGATGCATAGATGTCAGTAATACCGAGTTCATAAAGATAATGAACAATTCCCTTTGCATCGGAGAACCTGAACTGATGATTAAATTGTAACCTGTATGTTGAAACAGGTATCCTCAAGCCTGGACATCCTTCTGTCGCCATTCAAAAAACTCCTTAATCCCCGGCAGAACCGCTCCGACTCTCTGTGCACATCCTATAAAGCACAAAGCTATCAGGGTTTATCTTTATAAAAACTTCTTTGTATTGCTGTTTGATCGTTTCTTCTGATACGCAACCGCTTCCGCCCCACTCTTTAGAGGAGGAATCCAGCATCTTTTTCCATATGCCTTCAGGAAGCATTAAATTTAGTTCTATATCTTTCTCATTGAAATTATAGATACAGAAAACCTCTTCGTCTTCAAACCATCTCCTCAAAAACAATACCTTTTCTTCTTCAAAGCCCCATATTTCCATGTTTTCCTTGATAAGATTGGAAAACGCCGGGATTTCTTTCCTTAATTTTATCAACTCCCTGTAAAAGTTGAAAAAAATGTTGTGTTTCCACTGCAGATGCAGTCGGATGTTAACTTTCGAATTCAGAAAAGTGCTTTCAGCTTGCGGGTCAGGAATTTCTCCTTTCCATCCAAAAGAAACGAACTCTTCTTTCCTACCCTGGCGCACAGCTCTTACGAGTTCTTCATCCGAATGACTCACAAAATACTGAAAAGGAGATATTTCACCGTATTCTTCACCCATAAATAGAAGAGGGATGCACGGAGAGAGAATTGTAACGCCTGCTGCAACTTTCTGTTTTTCAAAAGATTGCGCCCGGCTCAGTCTGTCACCGATTGCACGATTGACCACTTGATCATGGTTCTGTGAAAAGACAATGAATTGATAAGATGGCCTGCCCTTTGATGAATTACCATGTCTTCTCTTCCTGTATTGAGAATATTCACCTGAATTGACAAAGCTTTCCTTGAAAGCTTTGTCAATGTGCCATATTTTTCCGAAGTCTTCGTAATATCCTTTGCTTTCACCGGTTATAAGAGTATGCAGGCTGTAGTGAAAATCATCGTTCCATTGTGCATCAAGTCCATACCCGCCTATTTCTACAGGGTTTATGATTCTTACATTGTTTAGGTCACTTTCTGCAATGACATAAATATTCTTACCAAGTATTTCTGCCTGTTTATGAACGGCTTCACCTAACTCCTGTAAAAAATGTTTTGCACTGAAATCGAAGATGCCATGGATTGCATCTAATCTGAGTGTGTCAAAGTGATATTCAGTTATCCAGTAAAGTGTGTTTTGAATAAAAAATTGTCTTACCTCATCACTGTAATGGCTGTCAAAATTAACGGTATCTCCCCAGGGAGTCTTATATTTATCAGTGAAATATGGTCCAAAGTCTCTCAGGTAATTTCCTTCCGGACCAAGATGGTTATAAACAACATCCAGAATAACTGAAAACCCCTTTTTATGACAGGCATTGATCAGTGTTTTCAATCCGGCTAGCCCTCCATAGGAGTTCTGAGGCGCAAACGGATAAACACCGTCATATCCCCAGTTCCTATTTCCAGGAAACTGAGCAACAGGCATAAGTTCTATTGCGGTTATACCAAGATCATTCAGGTAATCAAGATACGGGATGATTGCTTC
>JBGOWS010000292.1:0-2932 GCA_041478735.1 Thermodesulfovibrionia bacterium
ACTCTAAATAGAGTCTGTCCATAAAGTAGGATTTTGTCATTGTCCGGCTTGACCGGACAATCCAGAAGTCATTGAAAACACTGGATTCCCCGATCAAGTCGGGGAATGACATTAGTGTAAAAGTGTAGTTTATGGACAGACTCTAAATAGTTCATTAGGTAAAATAAAACAGTGATACAGGTCAGCAACATAAAAAAGTCTTACGGCCAACAGGTTATATTTGATGATGTCAGTTTTACCGTCAATGCAGGAGAACGGGTAGGACTGGTTGGCAGAAATGGTCATGGCAAAACCACTTTGTTTCGGATAATACTCGGCGAGGAAAAACCTGATTCAGGAGTTATTAATATTCCCAATAATTATACAATCGGTCATCTTTCACAGCATATCAGTTTTACAGAGGACTCTGTTCTTAAAGAAGGTTGCTTGGGTCTTCAAACCATAGAAGACGGGACAGATGAGACATACAAAGCAAAGACTATTTTAATGGGTCTCGGTTTCTCCATTAATGATTTTACTCGTCATCCTCTTGAAATATCTGCTGGATACCAGATCCGTTTAAATCTTGCAAAGCTTTTGATCTCTGCGCCAGATCTTCTGCTACTTGATGAACCCACAAATTACCTGGATATAGTATCTATTCGGTGGCTTATACAATTTTTACGCAAATGGAAAAATGAACTTATTTTAATCACCCACGACAGGAACTTTATGGATAATGTTACTACTCACACCATGGGCATCTACCGTAAAAGGATAAGGAAAATATCCGGTACAACCTATAAGCTGTACCAGCAGATATTAACAGAAGAGGAATCCTATGAAAAAGCAAGAGTAAATGAAAAGCAAAAACGTAAGGAAACAGAGCAATTCATAAACCGTTTCAGGGCACAGGCTACTCGTGCCAGTGCAGTTCAGTCAAAAATAAAAGCTCTGCAAAAAAAGGGAAAGTTCGAAAAGATTTCAAAGATAAAAAACCTTGATTTTGAATTCAACTCTGCACCTTTCTTAGGAAAATGGCTTATGGAAATAGAAAATTTGTCATTCTCTTTTGTTCCCGAAGTCCCTCCACTTATTAGCGGATTAAGCATATCAGTTGGAAAAAGGGACCGCATCGCAATTATTGGAAAGAACGGCAAAGGTAAAACCACCCTTTTGAATCTGTTGGCAGGGGAACTGAAGCCCAACAGTGGTTCTGTAATATATAATCCGAAACTAAAACTTGCATATTTTGGCCAAACCAATATCAATCGTCTCAACACCCAGAGGACTGTTGAGGAAGAAATACTGGAGGCCCTCCCGGAATACAACCGTAGGGCGTGCCGCAACATCTGTGGGATTATGATGTTCGAGGGTGATAATGCGCTAAAAAAAATAGAAGTGCTTTCAGGCGGTGAAAAAAGCCGGGTACTGCTTGGAAAGCTTCTCGTCAGTCCGGCCAACCTTCTTCTGCTGGATGAGCCTACCAACCATCTTGATATGGAATCGATTGATTCCCTGCTTGAGGCTATTGAGGCATTTGACGGTGCAGTGATGATTGTAACTCACAGCGAAATGATCCTTCATGCCATAGCCACCCGACTGGTTGTTTTCGATGACGGGGGGGTAGGTATTTTTGAAGGTACCTATCAAGATTTTCTGGATCGGGTTGGATGGAAAGATGAGGACTTATCCAAAGACTCCGATAGCAAAGAAAATAATGGACAGAATAAGAGCTTAACGAAAAAAGATATAAGACGCATTCGTGCTGAACTAATCACTACCCGTTCCAGGACATTAGGAACTTTAAAGGTCAGGATTAAAGATTTGGAAGACACTATCATACAGATTGAACAGCTAATCGAACAGGATACCCGCAATCTTTTAGATGCTTCTGCAAAGGGTGATGGTGAATCTATCAAAATGATAGCAAAGTCTCTTCATGACTCAAATAGAAAAATTGACCCACTTTTTGAAGAACTGGCGACACTGAATGCCGAACTCGATACCCGATCCAGAGAATTTGAAGAAAGGCTAGATGAACTTGACCAAAAAGTACAACGATGAACCTTTTCCCGCAGCCTAAGTACATCTCCTGTCACAGCCGAAAATGTATTTGTGAATCTGAAGGTTTAGACGCGCTCTAAGTCTATCTTCAACCATCCATCTTGCAAGCTCTTCAGCAGGAAGTATTCCATATACAGGAGACATAAGGAGATGGCATTTGTTGATTAAATTGTATCTATTAATTATATCCTTTGACCATTCATAATCACCTCTGTTTGTGATTACAAACTTTATCTCGTCTGTATTTTTAATAAAATCAACATTTGATAAATCCATCTCTGCATTCATTCCGCTGCCGGGTGTCTTTATATCGAGTATTATAACTGCCCTTCTATCAACCTCTTTTATATTTATCGAACCATTAGTCTCTATCAATACTTTATAGCCTTCATCAAGCAGTCTTCTGATTAGCTGGCAAACCCCTTTCTGTAGAAGCGGCTCACCACCGGTAACCTCAACAAGTCCTATACCGGCACGCCTGACTTCATCTACAATATCCTCTTCCGAAAACTCACTTCCCTCATTATATGCATATGTTGTGTCACAGTAGGAACATCTGAGATTACAGCCTGCCAGCCTTATAAATGTGCATGGCATACCTGCATAACTTGATTCTCCCTGTATGCTCTTGAAGATCTCACAGACCTTCATTTGAAAATACCTTTCCTATAGAGGCTCTTGCAAAAGTCCATTACCCCCTCACCCCCGCCCTGGTTTATTTTTGTCAAGTACTTTTTTCATCATACTGATTAATAAGCTTTTATGTTTTGCACCTTGCCCAACCCTGGTAATTCGAGGGTCTCAACGGAGCCCTAACCTTGCTTAATCGGGGCTAAGGTGCAAGCGGAGAGTTATAAAAGCTCTCCCTGAAGGTCGATTCAATCGC
>JBGOWS010000283.1:0-3077 GCA_041478735.1 Thermodesulfovibrionia bacterium
AACTCTCCTTTCTTGCGTCTACCACTTTTGTCTTTCCCTCGTGAAGGTTTAATCGTAATTCTCCAAGCACCGTCTTTATCCCATTCAATATCCTACCGGTGTTGTCCTTGCACAATACAACAAAATCATCCGCATACCGGATAAGTCTCGCCTCCAGCCTTTCCTGTACCTTCTTCACTTTCCATATCGTATCCAGCACATTCAAATAGATGTTGGCAAGCAGCGGTGATATTACTCCTCCCACACAATAGATAACTTGGCACATCTGGGTATCCTGATGGGCAAGGTGGCGCTGTCGGAGCAGAAAAAGAGATAGTAGTTGGGATTGAATGTTTTATTGTCACCGTATCTGTGCCAACCAGAATTTCCTTAACAATAAGCCTTAATACTTTTTGACGATCCAATACATTTAAACATTCTGCAGATTTACGTATACGGGACAGAAAGTCATCTATTTTATTAACAAGTTGCAAATAAGTTTCCTGGTCAATCATCTTAGCTTCCAAAGATTGCAGTTCTGATTTTAATGCTGATTCTCTTTTTCTTAATCCATGAATACGACTACGTAATTCCGTAAGCTGCAATAAACCCTCCTGGTATGCATTGAGCAACCTGTTGATTCCATTTTGTACACGTGCGCTCTCTTTAACAAGTGTTTCTTTACGTATTTTTATGGGATTAGAATTTCGAGCTTCTTGAATTCTGCGATCTATCTCCTTATGAATAAGAGTCGGATCTTCAAGCAGATATACAATTTGTTCCCATATAAGCTCATCCAGGTAATCCTGTCGTATAGGATGGTTTGTACAGATACGGCCATTGGGATGCCGGTAATTGTCAGAACCTAAACAACGATAATAATAGAGCTTTCTCCTGGATGTCCGTGAAGAGGTCCTATACAAGGCATAACCACACATACTACAAACCAAAAGCCCTTGCAATAATGTAGGTTCCTTGGTATGACGGCTTGAAAGCTGTTTGTTCTTTTCTAAACGCTCCTGTGCAAGAGAAAAGGTATCTTCACCGATAATAGCAGGAACGGCAATCTCTATCCATTCCTCCTTTGGACGTTCATGAGAAGAACTGCGACGGGGCGAAAAACCACCACGCTTACGTAGAGGGCGCGTGATTTTCTTCCTCTCAGTCTGTTCAGTTTTACCGAAACATGCAGTTCCCTTATATGCTGGATTACGCAGCATCCCCCAAACAGTGGAGCGGTCCCATATGGACTTCCCACGTCGGGTCGGAATACCCATTGTGGTAAGTCTTCTATTAATTCCCCCTATACTCAATGCTTCTTCTGTATACCAGCAATAAACATCTCGCACTATTGCTGCCTCTTCCTCAATTATATTATAATAGGCAGCAGAGGTTTCAGACTTTTTAACATACAGATACCCATAAGGCGCTCCAGAGAGAACATTTATTGAACCACTTTTTGCGCGATGTTTTTTACCACGCCTGCTGCGTTCTGCAATCTGTGCCCTTTCGTATTCTGCAATCATACCCTGAAATTGTACAAGAAGCTGCTCCTCGGGAGTGGACGCCTGAGGCGATTTGATAAAGATTACCTCCACCCCATAACGCGCAAACTCTTCCATTAAAAGCACTTGGTAAGCGTACTTTCGGCTGAGCCGATCCGGTGAATAAACCAATATAGCTTCTATTTGTCCCTCAGCAGCCAGATCTCGTAACCGCTCAAGGCCGGGACGTTGTAAAGTGGCCCCGCTATATCCTTCGTCTTGGAATATCCATTCCGGCAGCACTATGTGTCCACCAGTTTGTGCATACTCCTTGAGAGCCTCTGTCTGACTACCTATGGTCTGTTCTTCTTTTTGCCTCTCTGACGATACTCGTGCGTAAATTGCGGCTGTCTTCATTCGCACAGTCTCCTATTTCTGTCATGTTTTGTCCATTCTTACAGAATGGCCAAATCTTCTCCGGAATAAGTAATTTATAAATTTGTGAAATCTTATAATCGCCCAAACGATCATAACTGTAAAGCATCTGAATCTTTCTTTCACGACGCCTCTGGGCCATGCCCCCTTCTTTTCAGAAATGCCTTTAGGGCCTGTGTTACTATACTGCTTAATGATTCCCCTGTAGATTTTGCAAATTGTCTGATAAGAGAAACCAGGCTTCTGGGAAGCTTTATTGTAAATACTACCTTCTGTTCTGGAATCGGCATCTTGTCCTTTATTTTCTGTGCCTCTTGAATATATCTGTACGCCTGCCTTCTGGAAACTCCAAAATTCTCCATTATTGCCAAAATGACTTCGTCTTTGCTGAAACCCTTTCTCAATAAAAATAATGCTGTATTGATACGTTTGGCTAATTCTGAATTCGGAGACCTCATTATATGTCATATATATAATACCTTTTGTGTCATATTGTCAAGTGTTATTCCAACTCCTTCGGTATGATAAAACCTGTTCAAACTCAAAGTTATCTATTGTGTGGGAGGAGTAATTACCCCTCCCTGCGGGGTCCCTTTGTCATTGCCTTTGTATTTCTTCTTGCCGTCCTCTTCTTCCACTACCGGTGCTTTTAGCCACATCTTCATCAGCTTCAATATGTTCTTATCCACTATCCGTTTCGCTATCAGCTTCAATAATTGGTCATGAGGTATGCTGTCAAAATACTTCGATATGTCGGCATCTATTACCTCTGTTTTCCCATACCGAAGGTGAAAGTTTACATCTTCCATGGCTTGATGGGCGTCTCTTTTAGGTCTGAATCCATAGGAGTTTTCCTGTCGCTTAGGATGCTTCGCAAAAATCCGCTTCAAATATCGGTTCTATTACTATCTTTACCGCCATCTGCACTATCCTGTCTTTTACTGTAGGTATCCCCAGCGGCCTTTTGCTGCCATCCGGCTTCGGGATATATACCCTTCTGACAGGCATGGCCTCATAGGTCTTGTTCTTCAATTCATCGGCTATGCCTGCAAGATACCTTTGCTGCCCGACTTCCCTCTCCCCTATGTCCTCAAAGGTTACACCGTCAACTCCACTGGCTCCTTTGTTTGATTTAACAAGTCTGTAGGCGTGGTTCAGAATATCCATCCTGTAAACCTT
>JBGOWS010000059.1:0-10680 GCA_041478735.1 Thermodesulfovibrionia bacterium
ACAATAAAGAAAAGAGGGAAATTAAGAGAAGGAAAATCCAAATAGAGAAAGCATATCAGAGGACACAGAGGGGAGGGAATAAAATTTCCTCAATATTGTTGATATTTAAGTGTTTTCTCTGTGTTCTCTGTGGTTAAGTTTGACAATACCTCTTTTTAAGAAAGGAGGTCATATGGGGAGCAAACTAAAAGTAACAATCACCGTTGACGAGGACCTTGTCAACGAGATTGACAGACTGTCTAAAGAACACAGGGAGAGTCGCAGCCACCTGATTGAAGAGGCCATAAAGGTATGGAGAGAGAAACACTTAGAAAAAGAACTTATCAATGGCTACCTTGCCATGGCCAAGGAGGATGTAGAAACAGCAGAAGCTAACCTGGAGGCCGGGATGGAGGTTCTAAAATGACCTTGAACTTAATATGGCATTATCTTCCATCACAAAAGCCCAGCATGCTTTAACGCTTCAGCTACTTTTGGATCTTTTGTAGCCAGTTCTTTCAATGCCTTTTCTATCTTTTCCTCTTTCTCTTCAATATCTTCCGCTTTCTTTACAGCAGGGGCAAGTGCAGTTCTTCTATCCCAGATAACAAAACCAATCAGCAGTCCCATACCGCCAAAGAGTATCCCAAAGCCCCAGAGCATAAAGGTCTTAAGGTCATCAATCTGCCTCTGAATGAATTTTTGTCCTTCTTCAACTTTTGTCTCAAGTCTTATTAGCCTGTCTCTGTCATCTCGAGTAAAAGATATTTCTTTTGCGTAAGAGAAATTAATAGTACTTAATAAAATACCCAGGATAATAATCAAAAATAGTATTCTATAGGCCATTTTATTCCTTTCTTTCTTCCTATAGCTTAACATTTTTGCAGTATTTTTCAAGAGGACTAACCTTCTCATCTTTTTCACCTCCTTTCCCGGCCATTCATACGACTCAAGCGCTCTTATGGCTGCCTGACTGAATCCTTATGTTTTTGTCTATAAAAACTGGGGATGGCATGGTGCGTTTAGGGGTGAATGCGGATAATCCAGATACTGACAATGGAGGCTCTTACAAACGTATCAAATGTTCACCCTCCCCAACCCCTCCCATCAAGGGAGGGGAACTACACACCCCTACACCCCTCTCAAGAGGGGATTTACCCTCTTGAGAGGGGTAGAATAGACGTAATAGTTCAGCGCCCACTCCCCTTAACCCCATCCCGCCAGTGGAGGGGGAATATGTATCAGTCACTCTGATAATAGCCCTCCCCATTGCCCGCCCCGCTTCGCAGAGCGAGGCCGTGGATGGGGGAGGGGGAGGGTTAGGGTCGGGGTGAACTATTACGAATAGACTTTTGCAAGAGGCTCAATTGGATGTAGAGAAATGTCTTGCGCTTTTTCATTGCTCTCTGACCTTAATCCTGTACTTATTTATGAGGTCGTAAAGTGTTGGCCTGCTTATGCCAAGCGCCTCGGCTGTCTTTGTAATATTCCAGGCATTTCTCAAAAGCGCCTTCTGTATTGTCTCAATCTCCACCTTCTGTCGGATATCATTTAAGGTAAGAGGAGGCTCATCCTGCTGAAGTGCATCCATGACTGGCATTTCCAATAAAAGGTCCTGGGGCTTTATTACCTGTTCATCTGCCATTATCACCGCACGCTGGATTTTGTTTTCAAGTTCCCTTACATTTCCCGGCCATTCATACGACTCAAGCGCCCTTATGGCCACCTGACTGAATCCTTTAATATTTTTCCTGTTAGCATAATTAAACCTGTTGAGAAAACTGCTGGCAAGGAGCAGAATGTCATCACCGCGTTCTCTGAGTGGCGGCAGTTTTATAGTTATAACACCAACCCTGAAGTAAAGATCCTCTCTGAACTTACCTTCTTTTATTGCCTTTTGCAAGTCAACATTTGTAGCTGCAATTATACGTGTATCAATCTCTATCTCCTCCCGACCTCCGACTCTCTGAATCTTTCTGTCCTGAAGGAATCTGAGGAGTTTTACCTGAAGCTGAACAGGCAGTTCACTAATCTCATCGAGGAAAAAAGTACCCTCGTTCGCCTTTTCAATCATACCAGTCCTTTGAGTCTTTGCATCTGTAAAGGCGCCTTTTTCATAACCAAAAAGTTCCGATTCTATAAGGGCATCCGGGATGCCGCCACAATTAATAGGCACAAATGGTCTATCCCTTCTCAGGCTCCTCTGATGTATCGCTCTTGCAACCAGCTCCTTACCTGTGCCGCTTTCACCTACTACAAGCATTGTTACTTCTGAAGCAGCTACCTTCGTTATTGTTGTAAAAACCTCCTGGATCTTCGGACAGCTCCCTAGCATACCCTCAAATCCGCTGTCTCTTCTATTAATAACCGTTTGCAATTTCCTGTTTTCCTGCTCTAGGCGATGAAGATAAAAGGCCCTTTTTAAGATCACCTTTAGTTCTGACATATCAATTGGTTTTTGATAAAAATCGTATGCGCCCATACTTACTGCCTTAAGCGCGCTTTCCCTCTCATTGTTTCCGGTAATCATAATGACCTTTGTATGCTGAGACTCTTCAAGGATATCCCTGAGGCATGTAAAACCCTCTTCAGTGCCATCAGGGTCAGGTGGAAGACCGAGATCCAGCGTAATAACACCTGGTCTTTCCTTTCTGATCAGACTTATTGCTTTTTCTCTATTGTTAGCTGTAAATATGCGGTAATCCTTTGACAGACCCCATTTTAACTGGGTCACTATATCTTCATTTTCTTCTATAATTAGAAGTTTTTCCATATTTTTAATCAAAGAATTCCTCGAAGCTCAGCTTCAGGGTAAAAATAGATCATATATTCTGTCATTCCCCGACTCGATCGGGGAATCCATGGTTCGACAAGCTCACCATGACAATTGTCACCCTGAGCCTGTCGAAGGGTGGATTGTCCGGTCAAGCCGGACAATGACAAAATCCTACTTTCTGGACAGACTCTATTTATGACTCTAAAGGCAAATATACCATAATATCCGTTCCCGCACCCTCTCTGCTTTTAACCTTTATGCTTCCGTTATGCGCCTCAACTACACTCTTGCACTGATAAAGTCCTATGCCCAGGCCCTTCTTCTTTGTTGTATGAAAAGGCTCAAACAGGTATTTTTCAATATATTCTTCAGACATCCCGCAGCCGTTGTCGCTCACAGTTATACACGCCATGCTATTATCTGTATTTATCTTAACATTCACATTTCCACCATTTGTCGCCTCAACTGCGTTTAAAAGGAGGTTTATGATTACCTTTTTAATCTCCTCACGGTCAATACGACTTATAAGCTGCTCCGGGCATTCAACCCCGACCTTTGTTTTTCCATTTGAAAATAGTTTAACAGTCTCTTTAATCAGTGGCACAAGATCTACATTCTGGAGGTGTAATGCTGCCTTTTTAGGCATATCTGAAAGCTTTTTTATCAGACCCCTCATCTTATCCACGGTGTTTGAAAGGGTCTTCAGCATATCTTTCTGAAACTCGGGATCACTAATATTATCAAGGGCGTTCTCAGCAGACATAGAAAGTGTGGATACGAGGTTTTTAAGGTCATGAAGGACGAATGACGATACCCTTCCCATCGCCTCCATTTCACGGGCCTCTGCAAGCTCTTCTGCAAGTCTTGCATTCATGATGGCAGAAGCTGCTTGTCTGGCGAGAGTTTTTAAGAAGTCGTAATCCTCGTAAGTATATATATCGCTCAGGGATTTTCCAAGTTCGAGGAAACCAATTATGCTGCCATCATTTATAAGAGGTACAACGAGTGAGGCGTGGGTTTTTTCAAAAAACTCTTTGTTTTCCTCAAGGATATTATAATCCTTATCCTCTGTGTTAAATATCCAGCCCTTCTCCTTAAAATATAATATGAGACTGCTCCTGCCCTTTAATGTAAAGCTATAAGCTGAGGTGTCACGTGGCTGTGCCTGAAAAAATACATCAGATACACTCTTGTAGAGCCATAGCGATCTTGTCTTTGAGCCTATTGCAGAGGCAAATCCCTCAAGTACCGCAGACAGAAGTTCATCAAAAGATTTTGTTGATGAAATCCTTTGAGTGAACTGGAGCCACTGAGCCCTATAGTCGTATTTATCCCTGTAGAAATTTTTATCTATAAAGACCTTAACCCTTCTTCTCAATGTCTCTGAAAATAGTCCTCCAATGAGCGCTAGGATTCCAGCGAAGACTATAACTATTGATAAGTATCTGCCAAAATTCTCTCCAAAATATTTCACCCCTGCACCTATGACGCCGAGGCCAATGAGATATGCACCTGCTATCAAGAGGGTAAGGGATCTGTAAAATATTCCCCTCGAGACAAAGAGCTCCTCCTTAGGAAAGGTCTGCCTGAATATCGAAATCATAATGAGCAGAGAGGAGATTATCACAATAGTTCCCCTTACAGGTTGGAGGCTTATGTCTATAGACTTGTAAAGGATGGCCTGGCTGTAATAAAAAACCATTGATGCCATGATCCCACCCACGCCGATAAGCATATGTTTTATACGCCACCTTATACTGCCTGACGAGGCCCTCAGTGTCCCTTCAAGGTTAATCATGGTTAAAATAGCGTAAATGAGAATAAAGAGATAAAAATAATACCCTGCAGCGCCCAAAAACGTTATCTTTTCTATCCCTGTGTCTCGCGAATAGAAAAAAAGATCGAAAGGAAGTGACACAACAAAAAAGAGCGGAAGCGCCGATATAAAAAGCGCTACCTTCCAGAAAGCAGAGATCTCCTTGTATTCTTTCCTGCTATATGTAAGGCTGAACAATAGCCATAGCCCTGGCATGAGTGATTCTACAACGAGCGAGGCCTTATTGTAGAACAACATATTGTGGGGTTCACCTGAGGTCATTAAGTCTCCAAACTCTAGTACTCCAATCGAGAGCATCCCCAATGCAAAGGTGATATTCGGAAGCCCTTTTCTGTTTTTTACAAACATAAAGAGCGCAACAGTAGCAGAGGCCAGGATTGAAAAGAGAGATATTATATTCAAAAAGTTCATTGTAATTTGGTCATTGGTTATTTGTAATAGTTCAGCGCCCCCTCCCCCTAACCCCCTCCCGCCAGTGGAGGGGGAATATTTATCAGCGAATCTAATAAGTTTCCTCCCCCTTACCCGCCCCGCTTCGCAGAGCGAGGCCGTGGACGGGGGAGGGTTAGGGTGGGGGTGAACTATTACGGTTATTTTAGCTTAATCCATATGTCTTACTGCCCGAGTTCCTTTAAAATCTTCTTAGCCTCTTCTGCTTCTGGAAAATTTGGGGCCAACCTGAGCGCACCCTCGAGCTCTTTTCTGGCTTCGGTCTTCATACCTTTCTTAATATATGCAAGCCCGAGATGATACCTGATCGTCGGTTCATCTGGTAAAAGCGATGTCGCCTCTTTAGTGAACATAATGGCCTTATCGTAATTGCCCTTTCTGTAATAGACCCATCCTAAGGTATCTGTTATTGCTCCATCTTTAGGGGCAAGGCTTTTAGCCCTTTCTGCAAGTTTCAAGGCCTCATCAAGCCTCTCCTGCTTTTCAGAATAAAGATATGCGAGATTATTAAGGGCAGGCACATAGTTGGGATTAAAAGCTAGAGATTTTGTGTGTCTCTCTAGCGCCTTATTTTTTTCTCCCGTCCGTTCAAAGGTCACACCCTGATAAAAATAGACAGGTGCATAACGTGGATTAGCCCTCTCTGCCCTTTTATATGCCTCGAGCGCCTTTGTTGTCTTCCCCTGTAAAAGATAGATATTGCCTGCTGCTAGGGGTGAAAGGAAATTGTTACGGCTTACCTTTTCTGCCTTTTCATAATATTGAAGCGCCTTCTCATAGTTTTTCTGTTTGCTCAGTATATCCGCCATCAGATGGTATCCCAAACCATTCTCAGGGTATTTTGCCAGGACCTGCTGTGCAATGTCTTCAGCCCTTCTAAAGTCCTTTTTCTTTACATATATCTCTGCAAGCGCACTTATTATCTCAGGCTGGTCAGGTTTTATCTTAAGAGATGCATTTAGCTCCGAAATCGTCTTTTCATTATCGCCTGTCTTTATATAAAGGGTAGCGAGTCTGTTATGGCCAAAGGGAGAATCCGGGGCAAGACTTATTATCTCTTTGTACTCAGCCTCTGCCTCCTTTATGTTGTTTTTCTTTATATAGATAGCTGCAAGTTCATCCCTTGCCTTGATAAGTTTTGGGTCCCTTGTTAAAAGTTCCTTAAGCGTTTCTATCCCGTGCTTAAAATCATTTTTTCTTACATAGTAGGCTGCAAGTGTCATATACCCGGCAGGTTTTCCTGTATACTTTGCCTTTGCATATATAGCAAAGGCCTCGGCATCCCTTCCGAACGTCTCAAGCAGGGAAGCGGATCCTATGAGAATTTCGACATTATTTGGGTCAACCTTCAGCGCAGCATCATATTGCCCGAGGGCATTATTATTCTTCTCTTCTGATAAATAAAGCCTCGCCAAATTCATGTATGGCGCAATAAAATCAGGCTTTAAAGATTTTGCGCGATCAAAATTACTTATAGCAGATGGGACTTCCCTTTTCCCCATATATGCGATACCCAGCAAGTTATAAAGAAAGGCATCAGCAGAGTTATTCTTCAGACCTTCTTTGCAAACCTTTATAGCATTATCGTATCTCTTTTCGTTTATTAAAAAGAGAATAAGCGTAGCCCTTATTTCGTTCTGTTCAGGATTTATATTCAGGGCTGTCTTGAATTCCTTCTCCGCAGCAGCGCTTTTACCCAGCATAAGATAATATTTTCCGCGTTTCATATAAGTATCTACAAATTTAGGGTCAAGTTCCTGTGCCTTTTCCAGCTCTTTTAATGCAATGTCATATTCTTTTTTGACCATATATGCAGTGCCAAGCAAGTTATGGGCAAAGGCATTGTCCGGACTCTTCTCAATTGCCTTGTTTATCTCTGTTATCGCCTCTTCCCTCCATCCCCTTTTAAGATTTACAAGCCCGAGGACAAGGTGTACATCCGGCATATCTGGCCTTGCATCTGCTACCTTCTGAAGTTCATTTCTTGCCTGTTCAAGGTTACCGCTTAAATAATGGGCCAGCCCTAAGAAATAATAGGCTCCGGTTAAGGCTGGATTAAACTTTATGGCAAGTTGGAGGATTGTTACCGCCTCGTTTAGATTATTTTTCCCAAAAAGTGAAAGGCCTTTAATATAGTATCCCTCTGCTCTCTTGGGATTTTTCGATATGATATATTCCGCCGTCTTGAGCGCCTCATCAGGCCTCTTTGCTCTTATATGGAGAAGCCCTAGCTCAGTGTATGCAGTCAGCTCCTCCTTACTGTCAATCTCGATAATACGTCTGTAACATTTGATTGCTTCCTCGTATCGGTCTTCCCTCTTTTCGAGGTCGCATAGTGCGTAAAGCGCCTTCGTATCCTTTCCATTTTTTGAAAGTATCCTGTTTACTACTCCTCTGGCCTCTTCCGGTTTTTTCTCTTCAAGGTAAAGACTTGCGAGCGTAATGTATGGTGAGGTCCTATCAGGTGCGTTCTTTATTGCCTGATCCAGAAAAGTGTGCGCCTTTTCAAAATCCTTTTTTGCCATATGGGCTGCGCCTAAGAACTCAAGCGCCTCAGAATCCCCTGGTTTTTTGTCAAGATAAGCCACTAGCTCACTTATTGAGTTATCAAGCTCTTTCCTGTCATAATAGCCTTTTAAGAGGTAGACCTTGCCGAGATAAAGATGGGCCTCTACAAGCGAGGGCTGAAGTTTCAAGGCCTTTTTTAGTTCTTTTTCAGCTGAGTCGATCTGCCCGGTCTCAAAATATGCGATTCCGAGCTGATACCTTGCCTCAAAGAAATTGGGATCTTTCTCGAGAGCGTTTCTGAACTCTATAATTGCTCCAGGATATTTCCGTTCTTTTACGAATCTGATGCCTTTGTCGTAATGTTTTTTTCGCTCAGTAACTTTATCGCCACAGCCTGCAATAAAAATTGCGAATACAAAAATAGCTACAGGTAATAAAAAAATATTTTTTGGTCTCATATTCAAAGATTTCTCTCCTTCTGTTTTTTTTTAGGTTTTGCACGAAAAAACTCATCCATAATAAATCAAAATTTATGTTACAACAAACAACTGCAAAAGCTATATTAGTCTAACGTAATCCAGATATAAAGTTACTCTTTTCTCAGGACGTACCATAAATATTATACTATAAATATTCTTCAGATCGAGATTCCTATCTGTTCCAGAGGTGACCAGAGTATTCAGAGGTATGCTAATCTGATTCATCCCTGGATCTATGTTAAAACTTTTGAGGCTCTTGCAAAAGTCTTGAATTGTCACCCTGATGGTTCGACAGGCTCACCATGACAATGTCATCCTGAGCTTGTCGAAGGATGTCGAAGGGTGACTTTTAGATAGTTCTACTAACTTTTGATAATTACCGGCAATTAAAGCCTTTTTCTTCTGCCTTGACCACCCTTTTATCTGTTTCTCCATGGAAATTGCCTCCACAATGTCTCTAAACTCTTCAACATGCATTAGTTCTACAGGTCTTTTATTATGGGTATAACAGCCTTCAATGAGACCTTCCTGATGCTCATAATGGTTCGACAAGCTCACCATGACCTCTTGTGTCAGCCTGAGCCTGTCGAAGGGAGCACATTGTAATATATAAACATAGTAGCTTTTCATTGGTTTTAGCAATGCTTGTCACCCTTCGACAAGCTCAGGGTGACACTGGGTTACCCACTCAATGTGAGAAAGAACCGAAAAAGATTCCCCCTTTACGGTGTAAAGGACTGCTCATGATAAATGATTCATCAACATACATAGAGAGCAAGGAGAGTGTTGTGACCCTGACCGCATTCTTAAAAACGGTAATTGGTACAACCAGGAATAATAAAATGAATTTTCGCCATAAGGTAGTGAGAAAAAGATGGGCGGCCAGAATACCCGTCATAAGGAGCGCAATACTTGATCTGATTCCACTGCATTCTTCTGCAACCTCAACACTGATTGTAGGGAAATGGAATATAAATCCTTCACGGAACATCGGGATACCAATTATTCTGAAGAGTACATATCATAATAGGGACCAAGATAATGTGGGAATAAAGTGGATCATAAATCAATGATAGTTTTATTAATTCCCTGAGCGGTGAATAAAAAAGAGTGATTATGTGCTGGTGGAAAAGGTGAACAGGAGATTCCTCGAGATAATCTGTTTTTTTGTTTGTACCATTATTTTCATTGCAGGCCTTTAATAAAGAGTGCGGTTTGTCATGCTGAATTTATTTCAGCATCTAATAAAATCAATACTGAATTCAAGTTCAGGATCAGAGACCCTGAAACAAGTTCAGGGTGACAGAAAGAAGACTTTTGCAAGAGCCTCAATTGAAAATCTAAAAGCTTTTCCACCGGTTATTATTCATTCGATAGCATCATTACACTTTTATGCCTAAATTTTAGATGCCTCCTATGCATTCTCCTTCCATGCAAGCTGTTCTTTTACGTTCCTATGGAGTTTGAAGGGCTTAATGCAGTCACTCAATCGATGACCAACAATTTCAATCTTCTGCAAGTCCGACACGCCTAAACCCTTTTCTGAGCAATAATGGAGATATCCAACGTTATGGAAATCCACACCCATAATCTCGCATGCCACTCTGTCAACAGCAAGCGAATCAGTACCTGAAAGAGCGATTCCTGTGTATATTGCTTTACCTCTGATGGGACCGTCTCCTTCCATACCTTCAAGACCATTAATCACAGAGAGGTCAGGCCAGACATGTTGGGCTATAGCTGCTATGCTCATATTTGTTACCCTTGTTCCCTGATGTACAAGTTTCTTGTCACTGACAAAGACACTGCCTATAGCCAGATTCTTAATGGATAATGTAACAATAACGGTATCATGGGTCTTCAGTTTTGCAGCGGATATTACATAATTATCCTCATCGAGGAGAAGTCTTGATATCCTCACATGAATAGTTCTATTTAGGTTATCTATTATGGGTATCTTTTCAAAAGGACCTTTGTTGAGATCAATCAGTTCGACATCATATTCTTTAAGGAGGCTGAGATATCCAAAATTTCTATATGCCTCCACTGTATCGCCACATGCTGCCTCTGCAATAATTACCTTGCCTCTATAAAACCCTTTTATAAAATCGAGGATTCCTCTAATCTGATCCACATGGCTTGATGCAAGCTGTATTGATGTTGAAACAAAGTTCGGCTTGATTATGATCTGCCTTGAATGTAAGTTTCTTTTAATTTCGTCAGCAATAAGGTTAAGGGATTTAGCAACATTGTTTCTTCGGTCATCCCCCTTAACTAAAGAGACCTTTGGCATAAAACCTCTTGAGCATTCATCTACTTTGCTATTCCCCCTCGCAAGTTCAGCATACTCATCAATCGTCGTCCTTTCCCATTATTTATGATCATAACCCGCTCACACACCTGTTCGATGTCTGACATATTGTGTGATGTAAGAATAATCGCACATTTTCCTTCTTTTCCTTTTTCTCTTATAAACTCCCTGATCTTCCGTGCATATTGTCAAAACTTAACCACAGAGAACACAGAGAAAACACTTAAATATCAACAATATTGAGGAAATTTTATTCCCTCCCCTCTGTGTCCTCTGATATGCTTTCTCTATTCGGATTTTCCTTCTCTTAATTTCCCTCTTTTCTTTATTGTAAGGACCA
>JBGOWS010000016.1:0-18190 GCA_041478735.1 Thermodesulfovibrionia bacterium
AACAAAAAAGCCTGTTTCCTCAAAGGGGAAACAGGCTTTTTCATGCAAAGATAAACTTTGGATAAGCACTGTTTCTTCGGCGACCCGGCTATCCTTCAAAATCGACAAGGACCCGTAGTTTTGTGCCCTCTGGTTACCCAGAGTTTACCTTTTCGGAAACACCAAACTCTTACAACATTTTCAAAGATCTTATCGAGCAGATTTAATCTACCTTTTATCAGATTACAGTAAATTTATAGGGAAAACCGTGATTTTAATCACAACTAACCATTTAATCTTCGTTTACACTTTTAAAGCCTTCAGAGCTAAGCAGATAAATATCGCTTTGCCTTTCTTTTATTAAGAAAAGAGATTAAAGCAAAGGATTTGCCGAAGAGGAGAAGCTTACATAACTAACCGATATTAAAGAAAATTTAAGAGCGAATAGGCTTTTGGTTGCTTTTTGTGGCGATATACTTGTATGAATTTTCCTTCATATATATTTAAATTTGACAGGAAAGGTTTTTATATAAGTAGATTCAAGCAAACAAATATGTATGATATCTATACATAAGCAGAAAAATAAAATACATAAGGCTCTTGCAAAAGTATCAAATGTTTCCCTCCCCAACCCCTCCCATCAAGGGAGGGGAACACACCCCTACACCCCTCTCAAGAGGGGATTTGTCCTCTCCCCTTGTGGGAGAGGGGTAAAATAGACTTTTGCAATTGCCTCATTCTTATACAATTGCAATATTTTTTAAGACTCTTTAAAATTTTCAGACCTGATATCGTGCTTTTTAAGGAGATTATAAAAATCAGCCCTGTATTTCCCTGCTAATTTAGCCGCCCTACTGATATTACCTTTGGAAAGTTCTAACAGACTGACAATATAGCCTTTTTCAAAGGCATCTCTTGCATCTTTGAAAGGTTTTAACGGTTCCTGTGGAACACCTTTTGACTGAAGAATCAGGTCTTCGGTAATTACATCCTCACGGGTCATTGCCATAGCATACTCAATTATATTTTTCAATTCTCTCACATTCCCTGGCCAATCATAGAGCATAATTTTTTGCATTGCCGCAGGCGTTATGCTCTTTACTTCTTTTTTCATCTCCTGACCGAAACTCTTCAAGAAATATTCAACTAAAAGAGGGATGTCTTCCTTCCTTTCCCTTAAAGGGGGCAGGTAGATAGGTATTACATGAATCCTGTAAAAAAGGTCTTCCCTGAAACAGCCCTCTTTAACCTCATCTTCTAGGTCTTTATTTGTGGCCACAATGATCCTTACATTCACCCCCACCGGCTTTTCGCTACCGACTGGATAGAATTGTCTCTCCTGAAGAACTCTTAACAGCTTTGCCTGTACCGATAAGGCCATATCTCCAATCTCATCCATAAAGATGGTGCCTTCATGGGCCTGTAAAAATAATCCTTTCGAATCCCGGATGGCATTGGTAAATGCCCCTTTTTCATGGCCAAAAAGTTCACTTTCGAGCAGGGTTTCAGGAATAGCGGCACAGTTTATGGCTACAAAAGGTTTGTCCTTTCTATCACTGGATAGATGAATCGCCTTAGCAATAAGCTCCTTGCCAGTGCCACTTTTTCCACAGATAAAAATGGTAGAATCGGTTCTGGCAACACGAGACACCTGTTCCAACACTTTCTGCATTTTTTCACTCTTTGCCGCAATATTTTTAAAATCGTAGCGCGTTTCCAAAAGCCCTTTAAGCATTTTGATCTCATAAGTGAGCCTTCGGTTCCGAAGAGCATTTTCGCTTTGGAAGAGCAATTCCTGGGGATCAAAGGGTTTAGTAAGATAATTATAGGCTCCTCTTTTCATGGCTTCAACTGCACTCTCAATACTTCCATAGGCAGTGAGGATAATAACAGGCATTTCAGCATTTATCGAATGCAACTCTTCCATCAGCGATATGCCACTTTTATTGAGCAGCTGTAGGTCAATTATGGCTAGATCAAAACCCTGATTTTTCATTTCATTTACTGCATCTTCTTCTCTCATAACTGCCACTACCTCATAATTTGCCGATTCAAGTCTCAGCTTCAGCAATTCCAGGAGATTTCTATCATCATCCACTATTAAAATTTTTGGTGAAGGCATTCTTTCTCCTATTTGGACAGTTCTTTCTTCATTTCTTCAATCTTTATATCCACCTGTTTCGACTTCTCTATTGCCTGAAGCACTCCTATCCAGATTTTTGCCTGCTCAATCAGAGGACTTTTGGGGTATTCCTTTAACAGTTTTTCAAAGTAAAAGATGGACTTTTTGTAGTCCTTTTGGGGATTTCTATAATGGGCATAGATAAGCCCCATATTGAAAAGGGCCTCGTCCCCTGGGGGTCTGTCGTTAGACAATGACAAAACATTTTTATTTTCTTTTAGAGAGGCCACATAATTCCCCTGTTCAATGAGTTTTTTGGCAAGCGTCAGATGTTTCGAAATTACCTCCAAACGCATTTCTTCTTGCTTGATTCCTTCCTTTTTTGATTCTTTCAAAGCATTACAGCTTAATAGTGAAAAAAAGATCAGACAGGCAGTACAAAGATAAATGTACTTCCCTGCCCTGGCTCGCTTTCTGCCCATACCTTGCCCCTATGTGCGTTTATAATGTTTTTAACAATGGCCAGACCCAATCCGGTTCCATTTCGATTATTGAAACTTTTAAACTTATCAAATATTATAATCAAATTTTCCCTTGGTATGCCGGGGCCTGTATCTGCCACAGAAACCTCCAGGTTTCCATTCGTAAGCCTTGCAGATATCCTCACCTGGCCACCATCAGGCGTAAATTTCACAGCATTTCCTATGAGATTCCTTAATACATGAAGTATCTTTTCAATGTCGAGGTTCGCAAACGGTAATCCTCTGCTTATATTTAATTCGGCTTTTATATTCCTGGACTTTGCAAGAGGTTCTGTCTCAACAACAGCCTTATTTATAAGAGGAACTATGTCTGCCTGAACAAAATTATAGGTCATCATCCCCGCCTCCATCTTTGACAGGTCTAAAATGGAAATTACCAGCTCAATTAAGCGATTACTCTCTTCTTCTATAATCCTCAAAAGCCTTTTTTGTTTCTCGTTCGTCTCTCCTCCTAAGCCCTCAAGTAAGAGGGTTGTCCCTTCCTTAATGGAAGTAAGTGGAGTACGCAGTTCGTGGGACATTAATGAGAAAAAATTGGACTTCATTTTATCTAGCTCCTTCAGCTTATTACACATGGAATTAAAATCCTGTGCCAGTTCACCTATTTCAGGAGGAGACGAAAGTTTTAAACCACTTTTATAATTACCGTTTGCAATCTCTTTGGTCCTCTTTCTCATAACAGCAAGGGGCTTGGTAATGCTTCGTGTAATAAAGGTAGAAAAAGCGATACCAAAAATGAGAAAGAATATAAGCATAACTAAAGCTACCCTGCGTGCATTGGCGCCAGCTTCGCCCAGCTTTTTAAGCTTCTCATAGGTATTATTCTCGCTATAAGTCCTCAATTCTTTCAATCCCTCCATAATCGTATTTATAGCCTTTTCCTTTTCCTGTATATACAATTTTGGGGGATAGCGTTGACCGGTCCTCAAAGATTCAACTTCTTTATAAAACAATTTCTGGTAGCGCTGATGGGACTGCTTTATATCATTCAGCAAACTCCTGGCCCGGGGAGAGTCTGCAACAGACATCAGTTCCCTGGAATACTGATCAAAATCATTCCTAGCCGCAATAAAATTGTCATAAAGGGCATCGTCCTTTAAAATAATGAATTTTTCCTCGTATCTTACCTGTGACAGTAATGCATCTATGAGCTTTTTATTGCTGCTTAACATACGATTATCAATATTAAGAATCGAAGCGGGAATATCTTCCAATTTCTGAAACTGTGCCGCGACATAAATGCTAGTCAGAATTATGAGAATGAATATCACAATAAAACCAGCACTCAATCTGGAAAATATGGTAAATCTCATACTTAAAAGACCTGTATTTCAAAATTATTTATGATGAATATCTTATGCATACATTTACGTCACATAAAGTACAGGAATAAAAAACAATTGTGTATATACTATAAAACAAATCTGTCCTTTAGGGATACAATTTCCTGTGGTAAAGTAATATTAAATACAACTTTCGCAGTTGTCATTTAGTCGTCATTCCGTGCCTGACACGGAATCCAGTTATTTATTTGCCTCTGGATTCCCGCTTCCGCGGGAATGACAGTACTACGTCAGTATTGGTTCTGCGAAAGTTGTATATTAAACCTGTAACAGCCTATAGCGCTGAAATTCAAACAAGGTTAGATCCTTTATAACCATGATAACCATACCAAGGAGATATCCGGATAACATCTAATAGCAAAACTTTGACCAGCAAGGCCCTAATAGTTTTTTAGTTACTCCAGTATAGGAATCATTAAGATAATTTTTCATCCCTTTGTAGAAATTTAGCACTCAAATGTATAAATTTTTTCTTAAGGACATTTATCTCCCCATCTTTCTGCCATCTGTCAATTACCCTCGTGACTGTCTCACGTGCCATACCTGTCATGTCTGCTATCTCCTGATGAGTGAGTTTAATGTTTAAAGTTACACCTTCGGCCGTCTTTTCGCCGTACTTGTCAGATAGCATAAGAAATAATATTTTAATCCTTTGTGAAGCATTTTTGAGATTTAATAGCTGAATTTTTTCCCAGGATTCACGGAGTCGAGAGCACAATATTAACATGAGATTTTCGAATACCTTTTTCTGAGTATTTATTAATAAATGAAAATCCTTTCTGGAAATAATAGCGATAGTAGAATCTTCTGTTACTATTACTGTAGCGGGAGATGTTTTACCATCGATCAAGGACATTTCACCAAAAAAATCATCTGATTGGTGCATTGCAAGAAGTATCTCTTTCCCATCTTCTGTAGTCTGAATAACCTTCACCTTTCCATTCAAAATTACGTACATATAATCGTTTGTATCTTCCTCGTAGAGGATTATTTCGTACTTTTTAAAAGGCTTTATAACTATTTTATCGCTGATCTCACGCAATTCTTCATCTCTTAACGAAGAAAAAAGTGGTATCTTTTTTAAATAATCAATCTCGTAATTTCCCATTATTTCAGAGTCTCCTGCTATAACTCAATCTCATTCTTTCTGTCTGAGTGCTCAAGAAATATATTGTCATTGTATTCTTCAGAAAGCAAGATAGAAACTTCAGCAGTATACTCATAAGCCATAACAAGTCTTGACTGGAAAAAACAAGAGAAGAAAGAGTTTTATTCTGGACTTTATTCCTGGTAGTCTTCTAACTTCCATATTAACAGCCAAACTCATTTATACTATTTTCTTTTATTACTTCTTCAAAGGCTTTAACAACTTCCCGGTCATATATTGAACCAGAACCTGCTTTAATCTCTAACAATGCCCCTTCCTTTGTATAGAATTTCCCATATGGCCTTTCTGAAATCATTGCACAATAAGAATCTGCTACAGAGAGAACCCTTGAGATAAGAGGGATTTCTGAACCAGTTAACCTTTCTGGATACCCTGTACCATCATATCTTTCATGATGATATAGAATTGCCTTCTTAATATCCTCCGAAAATTCAAAGTTCTCTAACAGCCCGATTGTAATATAAGGATGAACCTGTAAAGCTTGAATTTCAGAAGGCAAAAGAGTCTTCTTTTTTAGGATGCTTTCATCAATAAGCATAAGGCCAAGATCGTATACCACTGAGGCATAAAGTGCTTTCCTCTTGTCTTCCTCTTCCGCTCCAAGCTTATCCATAATCTTAGATACTAAATTTGGAAGTATACTTTTCTTCTTGTGATAGCTTTTTGCAGCATTCAAAAGATTGTCAAAAGAAGTAAGGGCCTGGTTTATATTATCTTCTTTGTACTCACCCGAGTAAAGTTTTTCAAGGAAATACGAAATTCTTTCACTTAATACCATGGCAATGTTAAGGTCTTTCTTAGTAAAAGGCTCTGCAGTCTTTTTGTTGTTCAGATTTAACACACCTATCACCTTATCCTGTATCTTCAAAGGTAAAGAAAGCAGGGATTTTGTATTATATTGAGGGATGCTCCTCCTTTTAAAGCGGTAGTCACTTTCTATGTCCGCTATCAAAACTGGCTTACCCTCATTTGCTACCCAGCCTGCAATTTGGTCACCGAACTTAATTCTCGTTCGTTTTACTATTTCATCACTCAGACCTTTTGCGCTCTTTATTGTAAGCTCACCCGTGAGGTCATCGCTAAGCATTATAGAGCATATGTTCAGATCCAGCAATTCAGATATGAATTCTAAAAACATATCCATAGTTATGCTAACAGTCGCATCTAACTTTTCTCTTGTACTTTCTGGGATGGTGATGGAAACAATAAATGTATTATTCTTATTTTTTGCATCGAAGGTCCACCCATGCGCTTCAACAACCTTTTTTGCAAGGTATAGCCTTATCCTCTCATCAAATTTGTTTCCATAAAAGATGTATTTTGAGTAAAAAAAGAATGACAGAACTTCTTCAGGTAGCTCCCTGGAAATAGTGAGGTCCACCTTTATAAAATTATTTTCATTGACGGTAACCCCTATGGTGTCGCTACTTTCGAGATAGTAGGATAATCCTTCTATAAGATTAATAAATAGTTGAGCAACCCTTATCTTATCTCCCACAATGCTGTATATACCTTCTTTAATATTCATCTTAAATTGTATGTTCTTTTTTGTGAGGGTAGTATTCAGCCCTTTTGATTTTGATACTTCCTCCAGAAGGCTTGCAAGGTTTATCAAAGATTTTTTTGTTACTACCGTTTCATTCTCAAGCCTGAGAAAACCGATTAGATCCTCAACAATGGAAATCATCCCTATCGTCTCCTTTGAGATAATATCGTAGAATTCTTCCTGTTTCCCCTTTTTCAGCTTCTCTGCTTGTTGCAAGTAATGTATAGCTCCTTTTATTGAATTGAGTGGAGAACGTAATTCATGGGAAATCCGGGTAATGAATTCGGTCTTATCAATATCGATTTCTATTAGCTTTCTATTTATATCCTCAAGCTCGGTAGCCTTTGTCCTCAGTTGACTCACAAGAAAGGCATTTTCGAGAGCGATAGCCGCTTGATCTGCAATAACTTTTAAAAGGTTAAACTCTTCCTCTGTAAAAGGCAACCCTTCTTTCTTGTCATTAATATTGATAACACCGAGCAACTTATCTCTGCTTATAAGAGGGCATGAAATAAATGACTTCGTCTTATAATGATCTCTCTTTTTCTGCTTAAACATCTCGTGCTTTTCGATATCCTCAACGAGAACGGGAGAACGATTCTGGGCAATTATACCCGCAATTCCCTCACCCATTTTAACCCTGTAGGTCTCAATGAACTGTATATCAAACCCCCTCGCAGCGAAAATATATAATTCACCATTTTCATTTATTAGCATCAATGAGCCTTTTTCAGCGTTGCTGTACTCGATGGCAAGGTCAAGTATAATATTTGATAAAGCATTGATGTTGTTCGTCGCTCTAATGACATGGGAAACCTTCTGGAGGGTTATAAATTTTTTTTCAAATAACTGGGGACCTTCCATTCAGAAAATTCTCCTCTGTAGGACAAATCTATTTAGAACCTAATTATATATAATAGCAATTCGTATGCCAAAATTGCTACTTCTTAAATTTAAATGATATTTTTATTGTTTTAATCTTTAAGACATAAAAAACTGTAAAAAATTACGACAGTTTCTAAAAATCATTATCTTAGCCGGGTTTAAGAACCTGACCTCTATGTCCCCGATCTTTATTATTGTCCTTTTACACAACATTCACCTTTAATAAAATAATCCATCAATTTATACCCTTCCTCGAAAACCATTATATCATCTCTTTCTGTAATTGATTCATCAAAGGCAATACCTTCATTTTTCCTTATGATTTTACTATCGTATATTACAAAGGGCACAGGCTCGTCAGTGTGCGTTCTGACCTCTATCGGTGTTGCATGGTCAGGCAGAAGGAGTATTCTGTATTCATCAAAAGATTTCATCCCTTTAAGGATAGTACCCACAACAAGTGCGTCAAAATCCTCTATCGCTTTTATCTTATCACTATAATTACCTGAATGGCCTGCCTCATCCGGAGCCTCAACATGGATATAGGCAAAGTCAACCTTTTCGAGAGCCTTTAGCGCTGCTTCCGCTTTTCCGACATAGTTAGTATCTAAATATCCTGTAATACCCGGAACCTCGAGTATCTCAAATCCGGCGCATACGCCAATCCCTCTCATAAGGTCAACAGCAGAGACAAGTGCGCCTTCAAGCGAATATTTTTGTTTAAAAGCAGGAAGGATTAGCTTTTTGCCCTGCCCCCAGAGCCAGATACAGTTAGCAGGTTTTTCACCTCTTTTTTCCCTCTCCCTATTAATAGGATGCCTTATAAGGATATCTGTTGATTTTCGCATTATGCTTCTCAGCACATCCTCTCCATCCCCGACAGGAAGGTAGTCTGCAATATCCTTACCAGTAATATCATGAGGCGGAACGCATTCGTTATTCAATGCACCGCCAGACCAGACCATAATATGTCTGTAACTTACTCCTGGATAAAAACAGATCTGCTCTGTGCCGATTTCCCTGTTAATCTCATTAATAAGTTCCCTTGCATCTTCTGTTGTTATATGGCCACTGCTGTAATCATCCATAACAGCCTTTGTCCTGTCTCTATTAAATTTAAGGGTTACCAGGTTGCACCTGTATGCTACGTCATCTTCTTTAAGTATAATCCCTATACTGGCTGCTTCAAGCGGGGCCCTGCCCGAATAGAACTCAACAGGGTTATAGCCGAGAATGTTCAGATTAGCAATGTCCGAGCCTGGATGAAAACCCGATGGTATGGTCCTGACCTTACCCACTGTTCCATCACGCACTAACCTGTCCATGTTTGGTTTAAATGCCTTCTGAAGAGGCGTTTTGCCTCCAAGTTCTTTTAGAGGCCAGTCTGCCATACCGTCGCCAAGGATGACAATGTATTTCATATAATACCTTTTATAGCCTTTTCCACAGCCTTTATGTCAGCCTTAACCTTTAAAGGTTCTCTTGATACCTTGAAGACAGTATCCGGGTCTTTAAGACCACTACCTGTAAGTGTGCAGACAACAGTGGCGCGGGGTCTGAAGTAATTCTCTTTATATAATTTTACCACGCCAGCGAGGGAAGCTGCTGAGGCAGGCTCGCAAAAAATCCCTTCTGTGGACGCAATAAGTTTGTACGCGTTTAATATCTCCTCGTCAGTTACAGCATCGATCCTTCCACCTGATTCATCCCGTGCTGCAACCGCACCTTTCCAACTTGCCGGATTCCCAATCCTGATTGCTGTAGCAACCGTATCAGGTTTCTCTACAGGCCTGCCGAGCACAATCGGTGCCGCACCTGCTGCCTGAAACCCGAGCATTATGGGTAGAGAAGAAATCCTCTTAGCGCTATTATACTCTCTATACCCTTTCCAGTATGCAGTGATATTCCCTGCATTCCCCACAGGAAGAGCGTGATATTCAGGGGAAAAACCGAGTTGGTCACAGGTTTCAAATGCAGCAGATTTCTGGCCTTCAATCCTGAACGGATTTATAGAATTTACAAGAGTTATAGGATATCTTTCCACGAGTGCCTTGACTATGCTCAATGCCTCATCAAAATTTCCCTTTATCTGAAGGACATGCGCACCGTGCACAAGCGCCTGTGCGAGTTTCCCGAGAGCAATCTTCCCCTCCGGTATCAGAACTACAGCTACAATGTTAGCCTTGGCAGCATAGGCTGCTGCAGATGCAGATGTATTCCCGGTTGACGCACAAATTACCGCCTTTGCTCCACTTTCTATGGCTTTTGAAAGTGCAAGTGTCATTCCCCTGTCCTTAAAAGACCCGGTTGGATTTGCACCATCAAATTTAAAATAAAGCTCAAGATCAAGGCCGAGCTTCTCCCTTAAGTTCAGAGCCCTGATAAGCGGTGTATTCCCCTCATTAAGGGTTATAATCGGTGTTCTGTCAGAAACCGGAAGGAATTCTCTATATTCTTCAATTACACCTTTCCATAAAATTTTTGGACTTTCACACTCTCCTGTTTCCATAACTATCTCCCCAAAATACTAATCACTGAACCTTTCATAGATAGAAAAGTCGCCATTTACCAAATTCTTTTAACTCAGCCTTAACCCGAAATCCAGGATTTTAGATTTCTAAATTCTACTCGACTATATCTCCTTCAACAAGTTCCACATCCACTCCTTGTTCCATGAGTGACTGTATACCCCTCTCAAGATTTTCCTCTGTGCCTTCGAGTTCAAGAACCATCTCTCCCACAGTCTCTGTTACTCTCGCCCGCCTTATATTCGGCATAACATCATATTTCTTAGCCATGTTAAATATAACAGGTTCTTTAATCAGATGCTGTGGGAAAGTCAGCTTAACCCTCCGCTTCATCATTCCCTCCTTACCTTATCCGCCTGCAATTGCAGGGACAATTGAAACCTCATCTCCGTCCTTTACCTCTGTTTCCTCATTCTTGAGAAACCTTATATCTTCGTCGTTAAGGTAAATATTTATAAACCTTCTTATCTTTCCACTCTCAGATATTCTTTCTCCTATTCCAGGGAACCTCTTATCAAGGTTATTGATAAGACTTATAATCGAGCCCGGCTCTCCTTCTACCTCATCCTTCCCAGCTGTAAGTTTTTGAAGTGGGGTTGGTATCCTGACCTTTACCGCCATCTATTTGCCTCCTAGCTCTATTTTCCCTAACACTTCCTCGAACGAGCCAATATTTGGTTTTATGAAATACGGTGAACTGGTATGCCCCCTTAACGCCTCCTGAGTCTTTAAACCGTTTCCTGTTACACATATTACAGTTGTTCCATCTCTGCCAATTTTACCCGATTCAATAAGTTTCTTTGCTGCCGCAACAGTAACTCCTCCTGCCGTCTCTGCAAAAATACCCTCTGTCCTTGCAAGTAATTTTATGCCGGCAATAATCTCTTCGTCGGATACATCTTCACCCGTGCTTCCTGTTTCAAACACAGCCTGAGTTGCATAATAGCCATCTGCTGGATTGCCTATCGCAAGAGATTTGGCGATTGTATTTGGCTTCACAGGTCTGATTACGTCTGTACCCTGCTTTATCGCTGTTGTTATAGGAGAACATCCTGTTGCCTGGGCAGCAAATACCTTTGTATTAAGTTCTTTTATTATCCCTAGCTCTTTAAACTCCTTAAAGCTTTTCCATATTTTTGTAAGAAGTGAGCCACTTGCACATGGGATAATAATATTGTCCGGAGCCTTCCAACCAAGCTGCTCTATAATCTCAAATCCGTGTGTCTTTGACCCCTCAGCATAGAATGGTCTTATGTTTATATTCACAAAGGCCCATTTGTATTTGTTCGCTATTTCGCTGCACAGTCTATTCACATCGTCATAATTCCCGTCCACTGCAATAAGGTTAGGCTCATACACAAGCGATGCAACTATCTTGCTCGCCTCCAGTGTTGCAGGTATGAATATAAATCTGTTAAACCCCGCCTTTGCGCCCAGTGCAGATACAGAATGAGCCAGGTTTCCTGTCGAAGCGCATGCAACAGTATCAAAGCCGAATTCCCTCGCCTTGGTCAGGGCAACCGCTACAACCCTATCCTTGAATGAGAGTGTAGGATGGGCAACTGTATCGTCTTTTACATAAAGCTCCTTTACACCTAATTCTTTTGCCAGATTATCAGCCTTTAAAAGAGGAGTATAACCTGAATTTAACCCAACCTGAGGCTCACCATCTAGCGGAAGCAGCTCTTTATATCTCCATAAGTTCTTTTCACGTTTTTCTATAACCTTTTTTGTCATTACTTTTTTTATACTTTTATAATCATATACTACTTCGAGCGGACCAAAACAGAACTCACAGACATAAATAGGAGCAACAGGATATTCTCTGCCGCACTCCCTGCATTTAAGATCTTTTACATATCCCATGCTAACACCACCTTCCTGTCCGTATCAGTCTACGACTCGTAGAGACGAAGAATATTAAAACATTTTACTCCAAAATGGATATAAATTAAAGAGAAGGCAACTATTTTGTTTTTTTTATGATTAAAAAATTAGTATTTCTACTTCTCTGACTATTCCAGCTCTTATTTCAAATGCTTTTATTACAGGCTTTTCATAGATCAGACTCACTACCACATATAGTGAGTCTGAATAAAAGGCAAGACTTATATCTTTCACGGATGGAAAGGCATCTGCATGTGGATGAGAATGATAAATCGCTGCCATCTCAAGCCCTTGCCTCCTTATATCTTTCATAACAACAAACTGCTCCCCGGGCTCCATCATATAACTGACACCGGAGTTTTCGATATTTATCATCTTGTAAACTTTTTGTACAATCCTGCCCTTTCCAGCAAGAATACCACAAGCCTCATTTGGATAGACCTCCCTGCAATGTGATATTATTTCATTGAGAAGTTCTTTAGTTATAATTAGGCTGTTCATAAATTTCCACCTTTAGAAAAGGGGAGATAAAAAAGTTTCCACTTATAAGATGGGAAATTAGATACTAAGATGGCTATAAGTAAGGATACATTCTTGTCATTCTCCGGCTTGACCGGGGAATCCAGAAAGGCTCTGGATGCCCGATTAAGAACTTCGGGTATGACGTTAAAAATTAAGTTGCATGTGTCCTTATTAATGACCGCATTATAGTGAAAGCAAAAAATAAGTTTATATCCCCCTCACCCTACCCCTCTCCCACAAGGGGAGAGGGAACTGTTTTACTACACCCCTCCCTTGATGGGAGGGGTTGGGGGAGGGTGAATTATGTAATTTTATTTAATGCCTTCACTATAGCATTAGTAACTACCCAATTCCTCGAAAAAACAAAACTTTTAGCCCCTAATATATTTTAGCTATAATCTATGAGCTTTGTTATTGTTGGGTGGTCGCTACAAATAGGACAGTCAGGATTTTTTGGCACCCTTACCTTCCTGAAAGAATTTTTAAGCGCATTGTATATAAGAAGCTCTCCTTTGAGTATTTCCCCCCTGCCAATTATAAGTTTTAATACCTCTGATGCCTGAAGCGTGCCTATTATCCCTGGAATAACTCCAAGCAGTCCAACCCCCTGAGGAGAAGGAAGAACGCCAGGTGGAGGGGGTTCTTCAAACAGACATCTGTAACATGGGCCTTTGCCTGGTATAACGGCTGTTAGTTGTCCTTCAAATTTAAATATCGCACCGGTTATTAGTGGTTTCTTTGCCATTACAGAGGCATCGTTGACCAGAAACCTTGTAGCAAAGTTATCACTGCAATCAACAACAATGTCATAACCTTTTATTAAATCGAGGATATTATCTTTTGTTAGCCTCTCCTTGATGGCAACTATATTCACATCGGGGTTAAGAGATTCAAACGCCATCTTCGCAGATTCCACCTTTGGTTTCCCTATAGTCTTGACACTATGCGCTATTTGACGCTGAAGATTACTTATTTCAACATTGTCATTATCCACTATTGCAATTGTCCCGACACCGGCTGCTGTGAGATAATATCCCACTGGGGAACCAAGACCTCCAGCACCGACAATAAATACTTTTGCCTTTGCGATCTTTATCTGTCCTTCCTCCCCAATCTCAGGCAGTATAATATGTCTGCTGTACCGCTGTAGCTGATCCTCACTAAGTTTCATTAATTCTTTTTCCTCGTTACCTTAACCCTCTTCTCTGCCTTCAACCCTTATAAATATGGTTTTATCCATAACAACAGGCAACTGGTCTATCTCCTTAATCGCCTGCCTTACGTCCTTCTCCTTTGCCGCATGGGTAAGGACTACAAGCGGGACAGCTTCGCCAATCCTTCTGCCTTTCTGTATCACTGAGACAATGCTGATATCATAATTGCCGAGTATCCCTGAGATCTTAGAAAGGACCCCGGGTTTATCGAGTGCAGAAAACCTGAAATAGTACATGGATACCACATCGTCTATCTTTTTTATCCTGACATCCCTTACGGCCTTTGTTATTATAGGCACCCTTCCTGCAGCGTTCTTCCTAATATTCCTCGCTATATCTACAATATCGCTGACAACAGCACTCCCTGTGGGCATATCCCCAGCGCCTCTACCATAATATAAGGTAGAACCTGCGGCATCTCCTTCAACATATATTGCATTGAAAGAGCCCTCTACCTTTGATATCAGATAGTCCTTCGGAAGCATCGTCGGATGGACCCTGAGATCTATCTCGTTGTCCGACTCTTTTGCGATAGCAAGTAGTTTTACCTTATAACCCAGTTCCGATGCTAAAGCTATATCTTGCGTAGAGATATTAGAAATGCCTTCTGTATATATATATTCATAAGGTATAGGGATACCATATGAAAGAAAGGCAAGAATTGCGAGCTTATGAGCAGAATCTATACCTTCAATGTCCAGAGTTGGATCAGCTTCAGCATAACCAAGCTCTTGCGCCTCTTTCAGAGCACCCGAAAATTCGACATTCTCCTCCGTCATCTTTGTTAGTATATAGTTTGAGGTACCATTTATTATTCCGTATACAGCCTTTATCCTGTTCGCAACAAGGCCTTCTCTTATTACCTTTATAATAGGGATTCCACCTGCCACAGATGCCTCAAAACCTACATCAACCCCAGCCTTTTGGGCAGCAGTAAATATTTCAGTACCTTCAGTAGCAAGAAGAGCCTTATTCGCCGTAACCACATGTTTACCATTATCAATTGCTTTTAGTATAAAGTCCTTTGCAGGTCTGATACCGCCTATGAGTTCCACTACTATATCAATATGAGGATCGTTCAGCACTTCGTCCACATCCGTAGTCAGAATACCCCCAGGGACTTTTATATCCCTAGCTCGCATAATATCGCGGACAGCAATTTTCCTCAGGGTTATATCAAATCCGAGTCTCTCTTTTAGTAAATCCTTATTCTCAAAAAGGATCCGTACAGTCCCTGTGCCTACTGTCCCGAAACCGATTATCCCAATGTTTATCATCTGTTCAGCACCCTTTTTATACCCTTCGTTGCCTGTCTGATTCTTTGTTCGTTTTCTACAAGTGCAAACCTTACAAAGTCATCTCCACCTTCGCCAAATCCGATACCTGGAGAAACTGCGACCCCTGCTTCTTTTATAAGCAGTTTGGTAAATTCAAGGGAACCCATTTTCTTGAATGGTTCCGGTATCTCCGCCCACGCAAACATTGTTGCCTTTGGAGGTTCTACATTCCAGCCAGCACTATGAAGTCCCTTTATAAGTGTATTACGCCTTGACTCATATGTTTTCCTTATCTCCCCGACACAGTTCTGGGGGCCCCGCAAAGCTACAATGCTTGCAATCTGTATTGGCTGAAACATACCATAGTCAAGATAACTTTTTATCTTTGTAAGTGCTCCGACAACCTCCTTATTCCCTACGCAGAAACCCACCCTCCATCCTGCCATTGAATAACTCTTTGTCATTGAGAAGAACTCAACACCTACATCTTTTGCGCCGGGGACTTGAAGAAAACTCGGCGCCTTATAACCATCAAAGACAAGGTCTGCATATGCCAGGTCGTGTAGAACAATAATATTGTTCTCCTTGGCAAAATCTACAACCTTTTTAAAAAAATCAAGTCCTTCCACAACCTGTGTTGTCGGATTATGAGGGAAGTTTATTATAAGCATTTTTGGTCTTGGCCACGATGACTTATATGCCTTTTCCATCTCATCAAAGAAGTCTACACCCCGGCCTATCGGTATGCTTCTTACCTCACCTCCTGCTATTACGACACTGTATGGATGTATTGGGTAAGCAGGGGTAGGTGTCATTACCACATCACCAGGTCCTATGGTCGCAAGCACAAGATGAGAAAGACCTTCTTTAGAGCCTATTGTTACAACAGCCTCTATCTCGGGATCAAGAATAACATCATAACGTCTCGAGTACCATTCACACATCGCATTCCTTAACTGGGTTATCCCTTTTGATGCTGAATATCTGTGGTTTTTCGGGTTTCTTGCAGCCTCACATAGCTTATCTATAATGTGCTTAGGCGTTGCACCATCAGGGTTTCCCATACCGAGGTCAATAATATCTTCTCCCCTGTGTCTTGCCTCTATCTTAAAGGCATTAACAATACTGAATACATATGGCGGAAGCCTCTTTATCCTGTTAAATTCAAACATGGTAGTTCCTCTCCCTCGGGTTTATTTT
This sequence comes from Thermodesulfovibrionia bacterium, assembly GCA_041478735.1. GTDB lineage: Bacteria > Nitrospirota > Thermodesulfovibrionia > Thermodesulfovibrionales > SM23-35 > JBGOWS01. Next base: position 16,214 of record JBGOWS010000016.1, read on the forward strand.
GTCATTCCGACTTGTTCGGAATCCTTCTTTGAAAAATTCATTTTCCCCTTTCATAAAAAGGGATTAAAGAAAGATTCCAGACAAGCTGAAATGACATTATAGTTTATATTACTTTTTATTATTATACATTTTCTCTGCATTCTTTGAACTCCTTACAAGTGGAGCAGAAGCAATATATTTAAAACCCATATCCATCGCTTCAAGACGAAGTCTTTCAAAGATCTCGGGCCTTATATATTCAACGACAGGAAGGTTTAACCGTAAAGGTCTCAGATACTGGCCTATCGTAACAAACTCACACCCTGCGCTGCGCAGATCTCTCAAGACATCTACAACCTCATCTATTGTCTCCCCGAGACCCAGCATAAGTCCTGATTTTATATTTATTTCCGGGGTTATCTTTTTAACGTACTCCAATATGTTAAGTGACCGCCTGTAGTTTGCCAGTGGCCTGACCACAGGATAAAGCCTCGGAACAGTTTCAACATTGTGGGCATAAACATCCAGACCTGAATACAGCACTGTATTCAGGTCATTTAGATTGCCCTTAAAATCTGGGGTGAGCACCTCGACCCTTGCAGCAGGCAAATACTTCTTTATAGCATAAATAGTTTTTGCAAAATGTCCTGCGCCGCCATCACAAAGGTCATCCCGTGTTACAGAAGTAACAACAACATATCGCAGTCCCATTTCTTTTGCAGCCATTGCAACACTCCTGGGTTCTTCAGGATTTACAGGTTCTGGGATCGAAGATTCTACAGAACAGAACCCGCAGTTTCTTGTGCACTTTGAACCCAGTATCATAAAAGTAGCAGTCGGCCTCGAGAAGCATTCACGCACATTAGGACATCTTGCATCCTCGCATACAGTTGAAACTCCGTAACTCCTCAATATTCGTTTTGTATTGTGAAGCCCCTCAAGGTTTTTTACCTTTATCCATTCCGGCAGTCTCAAGACAAACTACCCTCCTGCAGAGTTAAAAATCCACTTTCATTCTTCATTTCTCCGCTTCCTTTGCCTCATCCCATAATCTGTCCATTTCGTTAAGCGTCATGTCTGACAGCTTCCTGCCGCGTTCTGCTGCATTCATCTCAATATATCGGAACCTGGAGATAAATTTACTTATCGTCTTTCTCAAAGCATCTTCAGGATTAATGCCTATGAACCTTGAAATATTCACAAGCATAAAGAATATATCGCCGAGTTCATCTTCTATTTCATCCTGTTTTTTTGTTTTGAGCGCTTCCTTGAATTCCCTCAATTCCTCATCGAGCTTCTTTAAAACATCCTCGACCTTTTCCCAATCAAAACCTACCCTTGCTGCCCTGTCCTGAAGCCTATGTGCCCTGAGTAAGGAAGGTAATGCCGCAGGGACTCCTTCAAGTATAGATTCCCGCAGTTTGCCCTCGAGCTTTTTCTGTTCTTCCCAGTGCACAAGAACCTCATCTGTGGTCTTGTAATTCGCTTCTCCAAAGACATGAGGATGCCTTGCGATCATTTTCTTAACAATTTTTCCGATAACATCAGAAAGCTCAAACTCATTCTTTTCTTTTGCTAGCTGGCATTGGAAGACTATCTGAAACAGAAGGTCTCCGAGCTCTTCCTTTATTTTCTCAGGGTCGCTCTCATCAATCGCCTCAATAACTTCGTATGCTTCTTCTACAATGAATGGCTTAAGTGATTCCCTTGTCTGTTCTTTATCCCATGGACAACCTTTCTCACTCCTGAGCGCCTCCATTATTTTTAACAGTTCCTGAAAATCCATTTTTATCACTTTCTTAATTGCTGTTTAAAATTAAAAATTTATCTGAAAATTCCCCTCACCCTAACCCTCTCCCACAAGGGGAGAGGGAACTACTTAGAGTCTGTCCATAAACTGTCATTTCCATAAAAAGTCGTCATTCTCGCGAAAGCGGGAATCCAGTCTTTTCAATACCTTCTGGATCCCCCGGTCAAGCCGGAGGATGACAAATACTG